>CAZCWN010000015.1:0-15713 GCA_964502375.1 uncultured Rhizobium sp.
TTAACAAGATCAAATCGTGATTTCTTTTTTTCAGAACTTCGAACTGATAATTATCAATAATAAAATTTTCTTTTTCCTCAGGAATTTTACCTAATTTACTAATAATAAAGGCCGCTAGGTTGTAAGCATCTTCTTCCTCATCTAAATCCCACTCCAGCTTTTTATTAATATCGCGAATTAAAGTTTTTCCTGCAATTTTATAAGCACCGGATTTTATTTTTACGATATTGATGATTAGTTCATCTTCTTGATCTTTAATTTCCCCAACAATTTCTTCTAAAATATCTTCAAGTGTTACCAAGCCTAGAAGAGAGCCATATTCATCAATTACTAAAGCGAATCTTTTTTTCTTTTTTCTGAAAGCAAGTAATTGTGCTTGTAGGCTGTTGCTCACAGGAATAAACCAGGGCTCAGAAGTTACCTGTGATAGTTGAAAATTCTGTAAATCGCCGCGGTGGGAATGCAATGCTTTCAATAATTTTCGGACGTTCAAAACTGCTACTATATTTTCTTTGTGTTCGCGCCATAGCGGTATACGTGTATAATTGATAGAAAGCGCTTGTTCAATTATTTCACTGATAGGTAAGTCAATATTGATCGATTCAATATCTTTGCGATATACCATAATTTCACTAATTTCTGTATCTGACAAATCAAGCACGCCATCAATTAAATCTTTATTATATTTAAAGATTACTCCTTCTTTTGCTTTCAAATCAATAGTATCGCGAATTTCTTCTAACTCTTTTTCTTTGGAATTCTTGAGTTTTTTTGTGAAAAAAAGATTCACAAAAGCATCCACTAATTTTTGAGTTAAATGAGTAAGGGGAAAAAGGATTTTCACCATGAGATCTATGAGGGGAGCCAAGAATAGAGCTATTCCATCTGGGTTTTTTAAAGCAAAAGATTTGGGTGCAATTTCAGCAAAAACCACCACTAAAATTGTCATGACTCCTGTGGCATAGAGTAATCCCTTTTCGCCAAATAATTCTATAAAAACACTGGTGGTAAGGACAGAAGCAATAATGTTAATAATGTTATTGCCAACTACCATGCTGCTGATCACTTTATTGCGAATTTTTAAAAGTTTTTCCAGCCTTTTGGCACGCTTATCGCCATCGCTAGACATACGGCTGATCTTTGCGCGAGATACTGCAGTTATTGAGGTTTCTGAGCAGGATAAGAGAGCTGAGGCGATCATCAAACACAAAATCGCAGCCAAAGAAAGATTCGCTAAATCGTCCATTTAATTTTTATTAAAATTTATGCGCGGGTCAACCAGGCTGTAAATCAAGTCACTGACAATATTCATAATCAAACCGAGCAAAGTAAAAATGTAAAGAGTAGCAAATATCACTGGATAATCGCGTGACAAAGCAGCCTCATATCCAAGCAAGCTAAGGCCATCTAAAGAAAAAATTACTTCGATTAACATTGAACTAGTGAATAAAGAAGCGATGAATGTTGCAGGAAGGCTAGCAATTACAATTAACATGGCATTACGAAAGACATGGCCGTATAAAACTTGATTCTGGTCCAACCCTTTAGCATAAGCGCTTAAAACGTATTGTTTATTTATTTCTTCAATGAATGAATTTTTACAAAAAAAAGTTAAAGCAGCAAAGCCGCTGACTACTATCGAAATAATTGGCAAAGTCATGTGCCATAAATAGTCGGTAATTTTTTGCCACCATGATAATTCATTGAAATTCGCTGAAACCAAGCCGCGCAAGGGGAAAATGTTAAGAAAATTTCCGCCAGAAAAAAGTATTATAAGAAGAATCGCCAGAAGGAATGAAGGAATTGCGTGTAAGAAGATTATTACGCTGCTAGTCCATAAATCAAATTTTGAGCCATCATTAAGCGCCTTTTTAATTCCCAGCGGGATGGAGATCAAATAAATCAACAAGCTTGACCATAAGCCAATAGAAATTGAGACGGGCATCTTTTCGGAAATTAGCGTAAGCACCTTTTTATCCTGATAAAAACTATCTCCAAAATCAAAACTGGCGAATTTTTTGATCATCAAAAAAAAGCGTTCGCCCAAAGGTAGATCAAACCCATAAAGTTTTTCGAGCTTAGAAATTATTTCCGCATCAATGCCGTTATGTCCTTGATATTTAAGGCTTGAAGCAGTTTGAGGGCCAGCACTAAAATTTTTTGCAGCTAATACCCCACCATTAAAAGAAACTTCACCTCCTACTTGTGTAACCTGGTTCATTTGAGCCAAAAAGCGCTCCACAGGCCCACCAGGTGCGGTTTGAATGATTATGAAATTAATAAGCATAATCACAAAAAGTGTAGGAAAAATAAGAAGGAAGCGTTTAAGGAAATACATGATGTGAGTGCTTATTGTCTGTCGCTTAGTTTATTATTTGTTACAGAATTTTCTCATAAGCATATAAATAGGTGCGGCGGATTTTAACATGGTTAAACTTTATAAATAGGAGAACTAAGCATTCATAGGGCAAATATCATATCCAATCAGGATCAGTTGCGCCTTCATTTGCAGGGGTAGGTATCTCATATTCAAATCCAGTGATGATATCAATTATAAAAAGGCGAGGGATGGAATCATGTCCATAAGGACCTTTCTTCTTAGAATAGATTAAGTAACGGCCGCTTGGAGACCATTTTGCTCCTTCAACTAAATAACCGCTTGTCAACAATTTTTCGCCTCTTCCATTTGGTGCCATAGTGCCAATAAAAAACTGACCATTTTTAATTTTAGTAAAAGCAATTAATTTACCATCCGGTGACCATACTGGTTTGGAATATGTGCCCCCATTAAAGCTTATGCGTTTTACATAAAAGCCATCCTCATCCATAATATAGATTTGTTGTCCTGCATCACGATCTGAAGAAAAAGCAATCAGTTTGCCATCGGGAGAATAAGAGGCAGTAGTGTCAATGGCCGGGCTTTTGGTTAATCTTCTAGCAGAATTTTCTCTTATATTCATTTCGTAAATATCGCTATTTCCATCAGAAATTGCGGAAAGCAAAATCAGATTTGGGTCTTTCGGATTGACACTAGGGGCTAGAGTGGTACCACGAAATCCTCCTAATTTTTTGCTACGTAAGTTCGTTAAATCGAGAGAAAAAATTTGTGATTTTCCTTCGAAATAGCGCAAATAATAAATCTCCTCTGACTTTCTGGAAAAAATTGGTGTCAGAACTAATTCGCGTCCATCCGTTAAAACTCGATGGTTTTCACCATCCAAATCAATCAAGCTTATTTTTTTTATACGTTTGTTAATCGAACCAGATTCAGAAACGTAAAGAATCTGTGAAGTGAAGTGACCACTGCTTTCGCCAGTGATGGCTTTAAAAATTTCGTTAGAAATCATATTAGCCATTTTGCGATAATTGTCTTTTGAAGCGGTGTAAAATTTTCCAAATAATTGCCTTTGATCCAATATATCCCACATTCTAATGCGTGCTTCTAAATTACCGCTGGCATCATAGTTGAACTGACCAATAGCTAGGGCGCCAATTCCTGCTTTAGCATATTTTTCAAAATTCGGAATTGATTCAGCAGTAAGGGTATCCTGGGTAATATTATTATTTATAGAAGGAGCATTGAGAGTAGTGGAGGGCTTTATTTCCATCTGGCCAGATTGTCTGACAATTTCAAAAAGATCGGTAGTTTTTAAGTTTTTTCTAATGTGTTCGCGCACTTCGAGAATATCGCTTTTGAGGCGTGGGTCTGTAGAATCAAATCCAAAAAACAAAATTTTTGTTTTTGGAATATCTTCATTTTTTACAGAAAACGAAACCGCCGCTGAAGCGTTGTTTAGGCCTATTAAGAGGGTGATAATAGAGAAAAAAATAGGGATTATTTTCATCCTTATATAGTTTCGACAATGATGTTATGATTAGTGTAAACGCATAAATCAGCAGCAATTTTCATCGATTTTTTTACAACTTCTTCAGCGGATAGCTCATCCACTGTGGTCAGGGCACGCGCAGCTGCAACGGCAAAATTTCCACCCGAACCGATCCCGGCAACTCCATCTTCTGGCTCTAGAACATCACCGTTTCCCGTAAGTACTAAAGAAGTGTTTTTATCGACTACAATCATCATTGCTTCTAAGCGGCGCAAATATTTATCGGTACGCCAATCTTTTGCTAACTCCACACAGGCGCGGGTTAATTGATTAGGATATTGCTCAAGTTTTGCTTCTAATCTTTCGAAAAGTGTGAAGGCGTCAGCTGTGGCGCCAGCAAAACCGCCGATTATTGACCCATCTCCTAATTTGCGGATTTTTTTTGCATTTGATTTCAAGACAGTTTGGCCAAAAGAAACTTGTCCATCTCCACCAATTGCTACTTTGCCGTTCTTGCGTACAGAGAGAATGGTTGTGCCGTAAATTTTTGATGGATTTTTATGGTCTAACATAAGAGGTTATTAAAAAATTAATGAACAATATTTAAATAAACAGCTAAGCCGATGACAAAACAAAAATCAGCAAAAAATTTTGCGATAATTTTTTTCTTAGGAATAAGTAGCGGATTGCCTCTTGCCCTGATCCTTTCAACCCTTAAGGCTATGCTGCTTGAGAAGGGCTTTAATATAGAAACGATTGGGTTTTTTTCTTTAGTTAGTTTGCCTTACACCTTAAAATTTCTTTTTGCGCCTGTCATTGATTCATGTGCTGTTCCCATTTTAACTAAAGTTTTTGGGCAAAGAAAATCCTGGATAATTTTAAGTCAAATATTTTTGGCAATTTTTATTGCTTTCCTTGGAGTTGCCGGAATTTTTGCTAATCTTTTTTACATCGCTATTTTTGCGCTTTTAGTTGCATTTGCTTCTGCCAGTCAAGATGTTGTGATTGACGGTTATCGTATTGAATTAATTGAAAAAGATGAACAGGGGTTGGCAGCAAGTTTCTATATTTATGGTTATCGAATAGGTCTTTTAATATCAGGCGCTGGCGCTTTGGTTTTAGCCGAATTTATGGGATGGGATGCAGTAAATTTTATCATGGCTTTTTTAATGGTTTTAGCCATTAGCATAGTCTTTTTTGCGGAAGAAACTAGAAAGAATTGGCAACCTACAAAAGGCAATTTTGCTGAATGGTTAAAAGATTCGGTAGTTATCCCTTTAGTTGATTTTACTCGCCATCATCGCTGGCTAGCAATTTTGGCCTTTACTGTTTTATTCAAGCTAGGAGATGCTTTTGCCGGCAGTCTAACCTTGCCGTTTCTGATTGAAATTGGTTTCACTAAAATTCAGATCGCCAGTATTGTAAAAACCTTTGGGCTTTTTGCTACTCTGTTTGGGGTTTTCATAGGGGGCGTTTTGGTAAAAAAATTTCACATTATAAAAAGTCTGTGGATTGCAGGGATTATGCAGATGATCTCTAACTTCGCTTTTTCTTATTTATCGCAAGTTGGTAATGATAGTCAGTTGCTTTATGCGGTAATCTTTGTTGAGAATTTTAGCGGTGGAATAGGAGATGCAGTTTTCGTGGCCTATTTAAGCAGTCTGTGCAATTTAGCTTTCAGTGCAACGCAATATGCACTTCTTACCTCTTTATCCACATTAGCGCGCAGTGTACTTACTTCAACCGCCGGGATCTATGCTCAAGCATTTGGTTGGTATAACTTTTTCATTTTTTCAGCGTTGTTGGCGATCCCGGGGTTGGTATTTTTATTTTTTATCGGAAAGGTAGCTCTTAATAAGAATAAGAAAGTTTAATTCCCCATTTTTGGCTTAGATATTTTTCCACTGATTTCCTTTCTTCGGTTTTAAGGGCTCTATTATAGATAATAATTTCAGCAATATTTCCTTCATAAAGATATTCTAAATCACCCCAGCCGACGGGGGTAGTGGCTGCGCCTATCCGCATTGCACGTCGCGGTGACCAAAGCGCTTTTGCCGAGCTGGAAGCAAAACCAGAAGCGTTAGTTGAAGTGCCGCTCAAGTATTCATAAACAGTAGTATTGTTGTCTATTATTGTAGCTATGTAATTTGTAGCAGTAGTGGCAGAAGTAGCAGAGCTATTATAAATGATACCGAGATTGTTGGGTTGATCAACAACGTAAAGTAATTTCCCGTCACTATGAAATTTTATTGTAGGAAGTTCGCCATTGATCACTGTTGAAGTTGTGTTCTCAGATGTGCCCCAAGCTTTTGGGGTGGTAAGTACTATAAAAATGGTTAATGGGTCGGTTATAGTATTAAAATTTTGAGTTGCGGTTAAGTAACTGCCAATTCCGTTAAAATATAAACAAGGAAGATTGTTTATACAGCTTTGTTTGTAAGTTGGGTAGTCAGTTGAAGTAGCAGAAGTTTGTTGAAAAGTTTGAGTAGTAGTAGTTTGCGGGTTTATGTCATACCAGTTGCTGATTTTAGAGTCGTCCATAGTTTCACTATCTAAAAAACTTTTTTCTGATGTGGCTTCCAACCAAAGTATAAGATTGCTTATGCTGCCAACAGGGGCGCTTGCAGTTAAAGTTCTTGCTGTCGATAGTTTTGCTTTAGTGAATACTATGCTACTCTGAGTAACACCGGCAATCAATATGCCTATAATTAAAATTACTATTGAAAGTTCGATTAGAGAAAAAGCTTTTTTCATTTTGCTAATAAGTGAAAAGTAAAATTATAAATAAAATGGGCTGCGGTCCTATTAGAAGGTGGCCGCAACCCAAAAATAAAAACCACAATTGTGGTTAATTAGTCGCCAAGGATTTTTTTCATTTCTTTATGATGGCGTTCTTTTTCTTTTTTTATGGCGTCCTTTTGTGCAGGAGTAAGGTTGTCCAGCATTTCTTCATGACATTTTTCATGACATTTTTTCATTTTTTCTTTTTCCTCTTCTGTCAAACCTTCTGTATTATCAGTTTTTGCTGCCACTTTGTCCTTAACCTTTTCAGTGGTTCTAGACATCTTTTCTTTCATGGCAGAGAAAGTTCCACTTTTGTTCGAATCATGGGTCGTAGAGTTTGAATTCTGTGCATTTGCACAAAATGCAAAAAGTGCCAACGTGGCAACCAAAGGTAGAATCTTTTTCATACTTAGTTGTTTATTTGGGTTATTAAGAAAGAAATGACGCCCTTATAAATTAGGGCTAAAGATTGAATAGGAAAAAAATCTTTTGAAGCAATCGCTAATTTTAGGTTTCACCATTTTGAGCATTTTCTGCGAAAAAATTATTAGCAAATTCCATAAAATAATTTTCTTCGATTGCCTTTCTAATTTGTTTCATCAAATCCTGATAGTGAAAAATATTGTGCTCAGAAAGGAGCATTGAAGCAAGGATTTCATTGGCTTTGGTTAGATGATGTAAATAAGCGCGGCTGTGGTTTTGGCAAGCATAACAGCTGCACTTTTCATCAAGCGCCTTTTTATCATCACGATATTTTGCGTTGCGAATATTAACTACACCATGGCTTGTAAAAGCTTGCCCTGTACGGCCTGAGCGCGTTGGTATAACGCAATCAAACATATCGACTCCACGCGCTACTGCTCCCACGATATCATGTGGCTTTCCCACTCCCATAAGATATCGTGGCTTTTCAGCTGGTAAAAATTCTGCTGTATAATCCAAAACTCCAAACATAATTTCTTGTCCCTCGCCAACAGCTAAGCCGCCTATAGCATAGCCATCAAACCCAATTTCTATTAATTTTTGGGCTGAAATTTTACGTAAATCACAGAAAATTGAGCCTTGCATTATTCCAAAAATTCCATAGCCAGGACGTTTTTTGAAAGCGGCTTTTGATCTCTCTGCCCACAGAATTGAGCGCTCCATAGCCAGCTTTGCTTGCTCATAAGTGGCGGGAAATTGTACGCATTCATCAAAAATCATCGTGATATCACTTCCAAGCATATGTTGGATTTCGATCGACCTTTCTGGAGATACAAAATATTTAGCTCCATCAATATGAGAGGAGAATTCAACTCCGGCATCAGAAATTTTGCGTATTTTTGATAAGGACATAACTTGAAAACCACCAGAGTCGGTTAGTATTGGTTGGTCCCATCCCATAAATTTATGAAGTCCACCAAGTTTATATATCAGTTCAGCTGATGGTCTTAGCATCAAATGATAAGTATTGCCGAGGATAATTTCGGCTCCAGATTTTTTTACATCAGAAAATTTTATTGCCTTCACGGTTGCTGCAGTGCCAACGGGCATAAAGGCTGGGGTTTGAATGGTGCCATGGGCACAGGATAATTCTCCCCTTCTTGCTTTATTTTCACTGTTTTTTAGTCTGAAAGAAAATTCGCTACTCATTATTATTTAGAATATATGAAAAAATTTTTACCATTTTTGACACTTATTTTTTTAGTTGCCCTGATTGGCATTTCCACTCATAATTTGAGTAAGAAACAAGAAAGTAAAAGGCCTCAGGAATCATCTGCCAACTTTGGAGTTTTAAATATTCACTTTGTTAAAACGAAAATAGTTTTACCGGAATTTTCATTGCCTGATTTATTTGATGAAAATCGTGATTTTTCCAAAAAACAATTAACTGGCAAATATTCTATAATTAATTTCTTTGCCTCTTGGTGTACAACATGTAGGGCTGAGCATGAAGTTTTGATGCGTTTAAAAGATGAAAATATTATCGATATCTATGGAATTGCGTGGCGCGATATTGATGAAAATACTAAGGTCTATCTAAACAAGCATGGCAACCCATTTAAAATGGTAGCCAAAGATAACCAGGGGTTGTTTACCAGGATAACCAATATTGAAGCGATCCCAGAAACCTTGATTATAGATAAAGAAGGCAATGTTGTGATGCGCTACCAGGGTAATTTGCAGGATTATTCTATTGATGAGATTAGGCAGTTTTTGCGGAAGAATTCTTAATTAACTAAATTCATAAAGCATAAAAGCCGGCCTCCCTTTCAAGAGAGGCCGGCTTTCATATGGATAGATGGGGATACTAAACTTAAGAGATAATAAGGAAAGATAGACTAGAATTAGTAGTCTTAGAAACTGACATCGTTAATGTGTGCCCGAATTTGAAGATTGCTCTTTCTGTCCACCACTTGTTATTAATACCTATTCTTACTATTCTTATTAGCTTTTGACATTTCATTGGGATTATCACCGTAAACTACGGTGCAAGTTTTATTAATAACACCGCCATACCAAAACCCGGTTTCACCTATTAGTTGAACATTATTAATATCACCTTTTTCTGCCGCAGTTATTATTGATCCATCGCCAAACATAGGAATGAAGAAAAATAAATTCCAAGTGCAAGCTTCACCTTTTTTCATCTGTTTTAATTCCTTAAATTTTATCGATTCAAGGCCTACAGCTCTTCCATTGTCAGCAAAGCGTAAAGTTTTAGAAAGATCTTTTGAACTACCACAACTAGAAAGCATCAAAGATAAAGCGGTTGCAAAGAATAATTTTTTCATATTGATGAGTTAATTAATGAAATATTGACTTTGTGGTGTAAGGGCAGACTTAGTTCTGGAGCAGAAATATTGCTTATTTGTTTCTGACTTCGTAGCTACTTTTACAAACTATAATTATTCGAAATGACCAAATAAAAACCGGTCTCCCTTCCAAGAGAGACCGGTTTTTTATAGATCTACAAAGAGCCTTAAGCTGTTTTCTCAGCAACTTTCTTCTTAGACTCCTTCACGATTTTCACTTCGCTCAACTTGCCTAACTTGATCAATTTCTTTTTGATTTGAGTCCTAAGTTTCTTGGCTGCATCAGTAAGTTTATTATAGCGATAATTAACCAAAAAATTGTCGATACTACCGAATTTATTGATCGTTCTTAAAGTTGAAGCTGCTATCTTTAAATTCAAATCGCAACCAAGGGTATCACTTTTGAAAGAAATCTCTCTTAGATTAGGAAGAAATCTTCTTCTGGTTTTGCGGTTAGAGTGAGAAACCTTATTTCCAGTCATCACGCCAACAGCGAGTAAATCACATCTTCTAGACATTTGTAAAAATAATTAAATTTAAAAAAACTTGATCGGACTACCCAGTATTAGTGCAGTCATAAGCGCTTTTGCCGGTAATAGCAGAAATGATGGTTGGGGCACCAAACATTGCGGCAATACCAATGGCCACACCGATCATCAAACCCCATGAAACTTTACCAGTGAAAAAACCAATACCAATTGAAATAATCGCAAAAGCAGCAAAAGCTTTGCCGGCGTTTCCTGTAACAAGCTTCATTACGTTACACATCGTATCTACTAAAACGTTTGAGTTAGAAGTTGTGGTAATGGTTGATTGCGCTAGCGCGTCAGAGGATAGAACCGGGACAATTGCCGGCGCTACTGCTACAAGACAAAAAGAAAAAAGGGCAATTTTTACCATAAGGGATGAAAGTTTTTTCATATTAAAAGTTTTGGTTGAGAAATTTGGGAATGTAGGACCAGAAGCCTGTTACCAGGTGGATAGGTTGCACCTTGTTCGACTTATTTTAAAATTACAACAGAAGAATTTTATTATTCCATAATTTTTATTTCCCATTCCAAATCGATACCTGTTTTTTCTTTTACCAATTTTTGCACCTTATTTCCAAGGTCAATTAAGTTCTTAGCAGAAGCCTTACCACGATTGATTATAAAATTGCAATGTTTTTCTGAAATCTGTGCGTCTCCTTCCATTAGCCCACGACAACCGGCTTGATCAATTAATTGCCAGGCCTTTAAATTTTGAGGATTTTTGAAAGTACTGCCTCCAGTTTTGGCACGGATAGGTTGGCTGTGTTCGCGTTGTTGGTTAAATATTGCAATTTTAAATGCTACAGCAGCAACACTTGATTT
The DNA here is from genome assembly GCA_964502375.1 of uncultured Rhizobium sp. Taxonomy (GTDB): domain Bacteria; phylum Pseudomonadota; class Alphaproteobacteria; order Rickettsiales; family UBA1997; genus UBA2645. The sequence goes on from CAZCWN010000015.1 coordinate 10,759, forward strand.
TACTGCTTTAAAGCTGGCTTCTATAAAAAGAAAATTTTTGGCAATTTTGTTGCCGCGGTAAAAAAATCCGAAGTCTGAATTCTCTAATACAATTAAATTTCCCATAAAATCCAAGGCCTTAGCGCTAGTCAAAACCTGTGAAATGTCGGATCCATAGCAGCCGGCATTCATACTAATAGCTCCTCCAATCGAACCTGGAATTCCGGTTAAAAATTCCAATCCACTTAACCCTACATTTTTGCTATATAAAGCAACATTGCCACAAAGCGCAGCAGCGCCAGCAATGATAGTTTCATTATTATGATTGATTTTAGCAAATTCGCCAGGAAGTCTAATTACAATGCCTTTTACGCCCTGGTCGTTAATTATGACATTAGAGGCAGCACCAAGAATATGGAGAGGAATTTCTTTCGGCCGTTTTTTTAAGAAATCCTGCAAATCATCTATATCAGCGGGGCGAAATAAAATTTCTGCTTTGCCACCAACATCAAACCAATTTTTTAATTCAGCATTTTCGCGATAGACTCCACGTACAGACGGCAATTTTTTCAAAAGACTAGCCATTGCAGATTAAATTAAAAATTACTGAAGTCCTTCCTTCCTTTTCCGCTTTTTTTTGATATTTAGTGACAATCCAATCTTGAGGAAAAATTTGCCAATCTTTTTTTGATTGTGCTTGCCAGGAAAAATTTTGACTGCGGGAAATTTCTGATAAAATCCAAGTTTTATAAGAGTCGTGATCAGTGGCAATTGTAAGCTTTCCACCATTTTTTATTTTTGGGGCTAAAACTTTATCTAAAAATTCTGTATTAATTAGGCGCCGCTTAAAATGTTTCAGCTTTGGCCAAGGATCAGGAAATAAAATAAAAATTTCATCGAGACTTTTTGATGGAAAATTTTGCAATAAGAGCCGTGCGTCTTGGCGTGAAATTTTTAGATTATCAAGCGGCTCTTTCTCCAATTTGGCCAATAAATTTACCACGCCATTTATATGTGGTTCAGAGCCAAAGAATAGAATGTCAGGATTTTTTTTAGCTTTCTCGAAAAGAAAATCGCCAAAACCAAAACCAATTTCTAAGCAGTGAGGATGAAATTTTTCCTGAAAATCTTGCGGCTTTATTTCGTAAAGAGGCAACAATTCTTGTAAAAGGAAATCCTTATGATCGGATAATTTGCGGCTTTTTATGCGACCGAAGCTTCTTATGAGTCGATTATTCTGATAGCTTTCTAACTCTTCTTTCATGCCTTTGGCCTTCAAATTCTGTGGCTAAAAAAGCCTTAATCATGGATAATGCGGTTTTGTTTTTAATAGCTCTAGCTCCAAGGCAGAGAACATTGGCATCATTGTGGGCGCGAGATAATTTTGCTGACTTTACACTACAACAAAGTGCGGCTCTAATATGTTTAAATCGATTAGCGGCAATTGAAATTCCTACACCGCTGCCGCAAGTTAATATACCAAAATCTGAACTTTTGGGGGAGAGTTTTTTACAGAGTTTTTTGGCATAATCAGGATAATCCACCGGTTTATCAGCAGAATTGCATCCAAGATCTATAAGGGTAATGCCCTGTTTTTCTAGCTCTTCAATCAAAAAATTTTTTAAAGAAAATCCGGCATGATCGGAGGCAATATAAATTTTTTTCGCCGGATTTTTTTTCATTTTAAGAGCCTATAACACGTTCTTTTAAGGCCGCAGGGCGGAGAAATTAAAATTATCTCTTTCTGTAAGTTTGGCCTTTGCGCGCTTTCTTTAAGCCGTATTTCTTACGTTCAACAACGCGTGGATCACGAGTTAAAAAGCCGCCAACTCTTAAAGCTTTGTGAGTATTTGGATCAAATTCTACCAAAGCTTTGCTAATTCCATGAGCTAGTGCACCTGCTTGCCCGCTTAGCCCACCGCCAGAAATTGTTGCAGTAACGTCGAATTTATTTTCGCTATTTGCTACAGTGAATGGTGCTTTAGCAATGTTGAAAAGAATTTCGCGGCCTAGATAAGTTCTGCCATCACGGTCATTAATTTTTATTTTACCTGTTCCTTTTTTTATCCAAACACAAGCTACAGCATTTTTTCTTTTGCCGGTTGCATAAGCGCGGCCTTTTGCATCAACATTTGGCTTTCTTACAATACCAACTTCTGCCACTTCTTTAAGTTCGATGATTTTTTCTTTAATAACTGCAGTCATATTTTTCTTAGAAATTAGTTAGACTTTTTATTTTTACGGTTCATTGAAGCTACATCCAAGACTTGTGGAGTTTGAGCCTGATGCTTGTGTTCTGGGCCTTTATATATATGAAGTTTAGTCATGATATCGCGTTGTAAAGGTCCGCGAGAAATCATGCGGGAAACGGCATTTTCTAAAACTCTTTCTGGGAAATTTCCTTCAATTAGCTGTCTAGCAGTTCTTTCTTTGATTCCACCAGGATGTCCGGTGTGCCAATAATAAACTTTATCAGCATATTTTTTGCCAGTGAATTTTACTTTTTCTGCGTTGATTACGACAACTTGATCGCCACAATCGATATTAGGAGTGAAAGTTGCTTTATGTTTGCCGCGTAAAATATTAGCAATAATCGCAGCAAGTCTACCAACAACTAGGCCTTCCGCATCAATCAACCACCATTTCCTGGTGATTTCTTTGGGCTTAGCAACATAAGTTTTAAGCATAAATCGTTAATTATGAATTCCGTTGTTAAAAATTGACTTAGTTTCGAGTGGGAGCTGGAGGCTAAGAAAGGGCGGCGCATTAAAATTCCAGCAAAACAAAAGTCAAATAAAATCAAACTATTCTACAAAGAAAATTTGAAGATAGGTTCTAAGTTTTTAAAAAATCCTGCTTTAAAATGCTAAATGAGCAAACATCAACATATGAGCCACGATGATAGCGATGTTGGCGTAAAATGCCTTCGAAAGTGAAGCCACATTTTAAAAGAAGATTTCTGGAAGCTATGTTGTCAATGGCAACAAAGGCTTCAATTCTATTTACTCGGAAAGTTTCAAAGCCATATTTAATTACTGCTAAAATGGCTCTAGTCATGATTCCGCGCCCCCAATATTCAGCGCTTAAATCATAGCTTATTTCTATACGGCTTTGATAGACATTGAAAGTTGTTAGACCAATTGAGCCCACCATTCGATCATCACTTTTTTTTGCTATTGCGAAGTAAATGCCGTCATTTTGATAAAAAATTCCGCGCCAATAATGCAATTCTTTTCGGGCTTGTTCTAAATCTTGCGGAATTTCGCAAAGGATAAATTTATTTACTTGTGGGTCAGAGTAATAGCGGAAAAAATCTTCGACATCAAGATCACCCTTTTCGCGTAAGTAAAAATCCTGGTCGGCTCCAAGATCTATTATTGGAAAAATTTTTTTAGGAGTCTGGAAATGAGGTTGCATTAACTTGGGTTAATAAATTACAAAGCAGCTCTCTTTAACTTATAAAATCAAATTTAAGTTTAAACATGAAACTAATTGCCCAAATGGACGAGATGCTTGGCATCAACATTGAAACTGACTCAACTTTCGCCATACTTTTAGAAGCACAAAATCGTGGCCATGAAATTTTTTATTATTTGCCTTCGAGTCTAACTTATGACTTCGTTCAGAAAAAATTAAGCGCTTTGGTGAAAAAAATTCGCCTGAAGAATTCCAAACAAAATCACTGTGAAATTATTTCTTCTGAAGAGCGCGATTTAAGGGAATTTGATGTGATTTTAGTTAGGCAAGATCCGCCTTTTGATATGAATTATATAACCAGCACTTATCTATTAGAGAGGGTTAAAGACCAGGTTTTGATTTTGAATAATCCAAGTGAAATCAGAAATTCCCCAGAAAAAATTTTTATTGCTAATTTTTCTGATCTCACTCCGCCAACATTGATTTCTAATGATATAAAAAAAATCGCTGCCTTTCGTGATGAACATGGCTCTATAGTATTGAAGCCGCTCTATGCTTGCGGGGGTGATGGTGTTATTTTGTTGCAAAAGAATGATCCGAATCTGAATTCGGTTTTTGATATGATGGTTAAAGCTTACCAAACTCCAGTGATTGCACAGAAATTTTTGCCCGAAGTTAAAAATGGGGATAAAAGAATAATTTTGCTTAATGGAAGGCCAATTGGCGCTATTTCACGGATTGCTAAAACTGGTGAAATTCGTTCTAATTTACATATTGGAGGAGATGCTAAAAAGGCAACTCTGTCAAAAAAAGATCAAGAAATCTGTGAACATATTGGGCCGGAATTAAAAAAACGGGGGCTATTTTTTGTAGGGATAGATGTGATAGGTGATTATTTAACAGAAATTAACGTAACTTCTCCAACTTGCATACTGGAAATCAACCAGTTCGATAATGTTAAGCTGGAGAAAGAAGTGGTTGATGGCATTGAAGAGCTAGTGCGTGGTGTTTAACTGGGGCGTATAATTTTTTGATGCTGTTGTTTCAATTAACGTTCTTCTTGCATTTGTCTAGCGCTAGCAAGAATAAGGGTTTAGATGGGAGGTTTTGTTAGTATTTTCTCTTCTCTTCCATTACTTGGCTCATAATTTTTTCTCTTCTGTAGCCATAATTGTCGCTCACTCTGCGGTTTAGCCATAAGCAATTCGGCTATAATGCTAAACACGAATTTTCTTTCTGACTCAGTTGTTTTAATGATTATCGAAGGGAGTAAACTAATAGGCAGAAGATATTGCTATTTATCACAAGTTTTCATGGGCTTCTATATAGGCTAGGGGACAATGGACAGCGGTTGGCTCTTTGATCTCTACCAGTTAAAAGAAAAATTATTTGGGCTAATTAAAAGCTTTATAATAAGCGAAGTAGTGGCGTGCTCATTGAATTCTTTCTGCTCCTAATGCTGCTGCCCCTAGTACAATTATTTATAATGGCTCTGTACTTAACTTGTAAGAGGCTGTTGTTCCTTATGATCATCGCAGCAGTTATCAAAACTTCTATTA
>CAZCWN010000015.1:15723-27589 GCA_964502375.1 uncultured Rhizobium sp.
TATTCATTATAGAGAATCAATAATTCTAATAAATTATCTCAAGCACTAAGCCTCAATTACTTTTACTTCTACCAATCTCACTAACCTGCTATCAGCATCAATAATTTTAAAATCTAAACCAAATTTTTTGATTTCTTCGCCCACTTCTGGAATGCGCTTGAATAAAGCTATTAGCAGGCCGCCAACTGTTTGAAATTCATCATCTTTTTGTTTAATTTTAACTCCAAGAATTTCTTCAAATTTTTTGATTTCAACACGGCCACCGAATTGGAAATTCTTTTCGCTGATTTTTTTAATGCGGAAAAATGAATTATCAGAAGGTAAATCATGCTCATCTTCTATAGCACCAACAATTTCTTCCACAATATTCTCAATAGTTACCAGCCCATCAACGCCTCCAAATTCATCAAGAACGATGGCAATATGAACCCTTGTGGTGCGCATGCGCAGCATTACATCCAACAGCTTCATAGAGCCTGGGAGGAATAAAATTTTTCGCAAAATTTTATTTAAAGAAAAATCATGATCTTTGCCGCACAAATATTTGGCCAAATCTTTGCTATGTATGAAGCCAACAATTTCATCGATATTTTCTTTAAAAACGGGAACTCGCGTATGCTCGTCAGTGGTGATGATTTCTTTAACTTCTTCTAAGTTTGCATCATGTTTTATAGCAGTGATGTCGCCACGTGGCGTCATTATAGTGGCAACTTTTTTATCGCCAAATGAAGCAATATTTTTGAACATCTTTTTTTCTTCAGCCTGGATCAGCCCTTCTTTCTCATATTCTTCAAGCAAATGTGATATTACTGAATAAAATGATTTTTTGGTTTTTTTACCGAAAAGATTGAGAAAAAAATTTAGTAATTTTTTAAAACGAGACTTCTTTTTCGAGGCTTGCGGCTTCTTACTCCCGGGGGCTTCCATTGATTAATTAGATTGTTGGTAGGGGTTTTTAATTTTCAGCTTTTTTAGAATTTTTATTTCCAAATTTTCCATGATTTTTGCCATTTTTTCATCTTGATGATCATGGCCAATTAGATGTAGAACACTGTGTAAAATCAAGTGTGTTAAATGATCGTGAAATTTCTTTTTTTGTGCAAGAGATTCTTTTTTTAACGTTTCATAGGAAATTATTATATCGCCGAGAAATGTGTATTGGCAAGGGCCTATGGTTTTCTTTAGGCCAATTTTGTGAATTAAATTTTCATCTAAAGCGGGGAATGAAAGAACATTAGTTGCTTTATTTTTACTACGAAATTGCTGATTTATTTTTTGCATTTGTCGGTCTGAAATTAAGGAAATAGCTACTTCCAGCTGAGCGTTCTTAATTAGGATATTTTTTAATTCGGTTAGAGGAATGATTTTTTGGCAGGCCCTTTCGATAAATTCTTCGATATTTTTTTCTTCATTCCATTTTTTGCTTTTAAGCAAAATATCAGTGATAAGCCCAGTATTTTTCACGCTTGGCAAGGGTTAGAGTTGGGGCAAAGAGTGAATTTTTTTGGACAAATCCTATTCGCTTCTCGGGCAGAGAAAAATTGTTGGTCAGTTTGCAAATTCACACTTTTACAAATCTCGGCAAGAGCTTTAATAAAGTGGCCATCAAGGTTTAATGAAGGCACGCGCAAATAATTTTTAATTCCCAAATTTTGGGCTATTTTTTTGTAATCAATATCAAGTTCTACCAGTGTTTCCGAGTGGTCAGAAACAAAAGAAACTGGCACTATTACAGGAATTTTTTTATCAAGGGCAACCCTTCCAATTTCTTGCTCTAGGCTTGGCCCCGTCCATGCCAGAGGACCAACTTTTGATTGGTAACAAATGTGAAAATCAATTTCTTTAGCAATTTCTTCCGCTGATTTCTTTTCAGTTAGGGCCATAAGCTCAGCCAAATTTTTAACAATTTTATCGGCTGTTTCTCCTACTTGGAAAACATAGGGGTCGCCAGCATTTATAACTTTCATAGGCAACCCGTGGGCTGAAAATAAGAAGCGAAATTTTTTTAAATCACCGTCGTAAAGCTTCATAACGGTGTGTTTTAATAATAAGCTGTGGGACTTGATAAACTCAGGTTCTGTGGGGTAACAGCAAACAATTTTTGTTACTATATCCTGATTTTTATTTCGTAATTCTGAGGAAAAATTTTGGATAAATTCTTTTATAGAAGAAGCGCTAGTAGTGCTTGAGAATTGGGGATAAAGGGGAAGCAAAATTGCTTGATTTGGACCATATTCTAAAATTTTTTCTACCACTTCATTAGCGCGCGGATGCCAATAGCGCATAACTACAAAAACTTTAAAATCTCCGGCAAAAGACAATTCTCTCTCTAAGGCGTCAGCCTGCGACTGGCTTATCTCAAGCAATGGTGATTTGCCCCCAATTTGTGCATAAATCTTTTGTGCTTTCTCGGCTCTTCTGCTGGCAATAAATTTTGCTAAAAAAAAACGTAAAGGCTGCGGAAGGTTTATAATCGCTTTATCGTTGAACAAATTAAAAAGAAAATTCTGCACCGATCTTAGGTTATCGGGGCCACCTAGATTGAATAAAACAACAGCAGTTTTCTTATCAAAATTTTTCATGAGTTGGTTAATTTTCTAAGTAACAATGAAGTAATAAAAATCAGCGAAAAAACCACAATTATTGTTGAGCTGACCATTAAATTATAGACAGTTGCAACCTTGAAAGACAAGGCGGAAAGCGTGGTGCCGATTAATAAACTCAAGATAATCATTTGTTTTGGAGAAGTTGAAAATATACGAGCAATGGCAGCTGGTAGGACTAAAAGTGCCGTCATTAAGAACACACCGACAATCCTTACAGATAAAGCGATTATAAGAGTTAGTAAAATCAAAAAAGAAGCTTTCCATAGCTCAGTTTTTATATTTTCAATTTTTGCCAAATCTTCATTAACGTTGATCAGCAAAATTTTTTTGAAGGCGAAAATTGTATAAAAAATTGCCAATACAGAAATCATAATTAGAGAGCGTATTTCCTGGTTTCCTACTGTTATAACATCGCCGATAATATAAGAAGTAAAAGAAAAACTCTTAATCCAAATATCGTTTAAAATAATTGCGAGTGCCACACAAAAATATGAAGCAATCATAACAATTGTATCCTTGGAAAAATAGCGGGTTTGAGTGGCAAATCCAAGCAAGGAAGAAAAAATAAAAGCAAAAATTATCAGGGTAAAAATTTTGGTTTGTTTCAAAAATTGCCGAAAGGGCCAAACCAAGCAACATAGCATGAGAAAGGGCATCGCCGAAATAAGATAATTTTTTCCATAAAACAAAAACGCCCAACAAAGAGCAGGAGATTGCGATTAGGACTACCGCAAAAAATGGCTTGATAAGAAAGGTTTCGAGCACTTTGATTACAAAAAACTAAATTCTGTTATGTCTGAGCAAAATAAAAATCCGCTTGCTTCTTTCATGAAAAAGCAAATTAGCGAAAAATCTAGCAAAAACAATTTAAGTAGAGCAGGACAGAAAAAGAGCCCAGGAAGCATAGGCGGAAAACAAAAGGCAAATAAAGAAAATTCTCAGGAAGAGGAAATGAGTGAAGAAGAGCAGTTACAAGAAGCAAAAAAGGCTTCTCGTTATAAGGCGGCAGGGCATGATCAAAGCGAAATGATTAAAAAGCTTTTTATAGAAAGTATTGCTAAATATACTTTGCTGATTGCAGTTTTGGTGATTTTTGCTATTGGTATGATTGAATTGGGGCCAACGCTTTTAAGCCTTCTTAATGGTTTAATTTTTAAAGTTTTGATGGGTGCTTTGCAAAGTAAGTGAAAATGAACATAATTTAAAAAGCGGCGAAATTGACTTTTAATTTTGCCAAAGTACAAGGCGCCGCCTTCTTATTCCTAGGGGCTATTTTGAACTTCATTTAAATTCAGATTTTGACATCTTTGCGGCGCTTTTTTAAAATTACGACAAATAGTGAAATAATTATTAAGAAGTGGCAAATACAGCGAGATGGGAATTTAATTGAAGTTTAAAACAAGCTCTAGCTTACCTTATACAAGATAACAAATGGCTAAAAAATCTGATTCGAAAACGATGTCTTCTAGCGTCAAAATTGGTGCAAATAAAAAGGAATTTTCCAAAAAAGAGCTTCTAGGTTTTTACCGTGAAATGCTTTTAATCCGCCGCTTTGAAGAGCGCGCGGGGCAGCTTTATGGTATGGGCTTGATAGCGGGATTCTGCCATCTTTATATTGGGCAAGAAGCAATTGCTACTGGCATGCGCTCCACAATGATTGAGGGTGATAAAGTTATCACAACTTACCGCGATCACGGCCATATGATTTCTGCTGGCTCTGATCCGAAGAAAATCATGGCTGAGCTTTTGGGGCGTGCTGATGGTTCTTCTAAGGGTAAAGGGGGCTCTATGCACCTTTTTGATTTGGAAAAACATTTTTATGGCGGACATGGAATTGTAGGCGCGTCAGTGCCAATCGGCGCTGGCCTTGCTTTTGCGGATAAATATTTAGGCAATAATAATGTAACTTATTGTTATTTTGGCGAAGGGGCAGCCCAACAGGGGCAAGTTTATGAAGCCTTTAACATGGCTAAGCTATGGAATTTGCCAGTTTTATTTATCATCGAAAATAATCATTACGCCATGGGCACTTCACAAAAGCGTGCCTCTTCTACTGATGAACTATATAAACGCGGTCTTGGCTTCAATATTCCGGGCGTAAAAATTAATGGCATGAATATTTTTGATGTAATCAGAGATGGGCAGGGCTGTGTTGACTATGCGCGCGCTGGCAATGGGCCAATGATTATGGAGATGGATACTTATCGTTATCGTGGCCATTCAATGTCTGACCCAGCCACTTATCGCACTAAAGAAGAATTAAACTTTAAAAAAGAAAAAGATCCAATCGAGGCTCTACGCAAGCATGTTCTAGAAGAAAAAATTGCTTCAGAGGATGAAATTAAAAAAATTGATGACGAAATTAAACATGAAGTAAATGAAGCAGTTGAATTTGCCAAAAACAGCCCAGAGCCTGATGAATCTGAGCTTTTAACCGAGATTTATACCTATTGCTAAAACCTTGTTGGGAATAAAAAGAATAACTTCATAAATATTATGCTGAGAAAATTAACCGTTCGAGAAGCCTTAAGAGAAGCGATGGCAGAAGAAATGCGCGCTGATCCAAAAGTTTTTATTATGGGCGAAGAAGTGGCCGAATATAACGGCGCTTACAAAGTAACCCAAGGGCTTTTAGCCGAATTTGGTGCCAAAAGAGTGATCGATACTCCCATCACTGAACATGGATTTGCCGGATTAGGCGTGGGTGCGGCTTTCGCAGGCTTAAGACCGATTGTCGAATTCATGACTTTTAACTTCGCCATGCAGGCTATTGATCAAATAATCAACTCTGCTGCTAAAACCTGTTATATGTCAGGTGGACAAGTTAAGTCGCCAATCGTTTTTCGTGGTCCCAATGGTCCTGCTGCTAGAGTGGGCGCTCAACATTCTCAATGTTATGCTGCATGGTATGGCTCAATTCCTGGTCTAAAAGTTGTGTCTCCCTATAGTGCTGCTGATTGCAAAGGCTTATTGAAAGCAGCCATTCGTGATCCAAATCCAGTAATTTTTTTAGAAAATGAAATTACTTACGGATTTTCTTTCGAAGAGGAATATGAAGATAATCATATTGTTGAAATCGGTAAAGCCAAAATATTGCGTGATGGAAAAGATGTCACAATAATCGCTTTTTCTTTGGTGGTAAAATATGCGCTTGAAGCCGCTGAACAATTAGCTGCAGAAGGAATAGATGCCGAAGTTATTGATCTTCGCACTATCCGTCCCATTGATCGCGAAACAATTGTCAATTCAGTGAAAAAAACCAGCCGCTGTGTGACTGTCGAGGAAGGCTTCCCCTTCGCTTCAGTAGGCAGCGAAATAGCATCAATTCTTATGGAAGAAGCTTTTGATTATCTTGATGCACCGGTAAAAAAATTGGCTTCAGTTGATGCCCCTCTTCCTTACGCGGCTAATCTAGAAAGGTTAGCTTTGCCAAAAACTCAAAATATCCTTGAAGCCGTGCGCCAGACCTGCTTTAGAAGCCAAATTTAGAAATAGACTCTAAATGCCAACAGCAGAAAATTTTTTATATAATATTGTCAAAAAATATAATATCACCAAGCCTTTATTTGTCGGCTATTGCATTGCTTTAGCCACAATTATTTATTTCACTTTTTTTACGACCTTTGGCGATAAAGGTTTATTGAAACTTTTCTCTCTTCAAAAACAAATTGAAAATAAAGAAATTATCAAAGGAGAGCTTTCGGCAAAAATGCAGGCTAAGAAAGATTTAGTTGATGGCATGAAGCCCGAATCACTGGATATTGATCTGTTAGATGAGCAAGCCCGAAAAGTTTTGGGTTATGCCGGCAAGAATGAAGTTATCTTATATCAAAATAAAAATTCTCCTGAAGAGGCACGCCAATGATGGATCCAATCTCTGTAAAGCATGAAATATATCGCAAACTTTTTCATTTTTTGCAGCTGATAGTTCCAATTGCTTATTGCTTTTTGGAAAGGTGGATAAGTGTAGCGATACTTGGAGTAGCTGTTCTTAGCTTTGTTCCGCTTGATTATATGCGTCGCAAGAGCCCAGTAATCCAACAAGTTTTTCTAAAAATTTTTAATATAATTTTAAGACCACATGAAAAAACCGGTGAAAAGTTATGTGGGGCTAGCTGGGCAGCACTTAGTGCTTTCATAACTTTTTTCTTTTTTAAAAAAGAAATTGCTGTTACTGCCTTCGCAATTTTAGCAATTTCTGATGCACTGGCTGCGATTATTGGCCGCAGCATTCCAAGCCGGCCATTCTTTGAAAAAAGCCTTTATGGAGCAGCTGCTTTTTTTCTAAGCGGTCTGGTTATTTTGATTTATTGCGGAATGGTTTTTGAGGTAAAATTATGGTTTTATCTTTTCGGCCTTTTTGCTTTATTTTGTGTAACCATAATAGAATCGCGCCCAAGCCTAATGGGCCTTGACGACAATTTCGCCATTCCAGTTAGTTTTTCATTAATTATGACTTTCTTCGATCTGGTTTGGAACTACAGCTACTAAAACTTAGCATGCTTTTTCCCAAGGATTTTCCAGAAAAATTACGCTCTAGTATTTTGGCCTCAGAAGTGGTTGGGAAAAAAGTGAGGCTGAAGGCGCGTGGGAAAGAGTTTCAAGGCCTTTGCCCATTTCATAACGAAAAAACCCCATCTTTTACAGTTAGCGATCAAAAAGGCTTTTATCATTGTTTTGGATGTCAGGCGCATGGTGATATTATTAGCTTCGTGATGAATGTTGAAGGCCTGGATTATAAGGATGCAGTAAAAAAATTGGCTGATGATTTTGGAATCCCAATTCCTCAGGTAAGAATGGATGTGGTGAAAGAAGACAAGCTGGAGCGCAGCTATTTATTGTTGGAAAAAATTTGTCAATTTTTCGAGAAAAATCTTTATAATGAAAATGGGCTCCAGGCTAGAAATTATCTAAAAGGCCGGGGTTTAAATTCTACCATCGCCAAGAAATTCCGCCTTGGTTTCGCTTTGGATTCTTACGAGGCACTGAGTAATTTTTTAAAATCGGAAAATTTTAGCGAGTCTGAACTACTAAGCAGCGGCGTGATTGGCCATAATGAGCGCAAAAAAATTTACGACAAATTTCGTAATCGTATAATTTTTCCTATCACGGATAAAAGAAACCGCGTAATCGCCTTTGGGGGGCGCGTAATTACTGGTGCTAATGATGAAATTGGGCCAAAATATTTAAACTCGGCTGAAACCGAATTATTTAAAAAAAATCACACTCTTTACAATACCTCCCTTGCGCGTAAGCCAATATTTAGCAAGGGATATGCCGTGGTAGTTGAAGGGTATATGGATGCAATTTCTTTATTTACCAATGGCGCAGAAAATGTTGTGGCTGGCCTTGGCACGGCGCTTGGAGCCGAGCATTTAAAGGAGCTTTTTTATATAACTGATAAAATAGTAATATGTTTGGACGGTGATTCTGCTGGCATTCGTGCTGCAAAAAGGACTTCTGAAATCGCGCTGCCTTTGATTAATGCGAGAAAAAATATTGCCTTTGCAATTCTGCCAAATCAGATGGACCCTGATGATTTTATTAAAGAATTTGGGATAAAGGAATTAGAAAAAATTTTTCTCAACGCTACCCCACTTTCTGAAATGCTGTTTAATTTTGCCCTGCTTGAGTTGGGGCTAGATAAGGCTCAAAAAATTTCGGCTGAAAATAAAGCTAAAATTGAAACTATATTACAGGGTAAAATCGAAGCCATTTCTGATAGTTCCTCTAAAAAATATTTTTCACTTTTTTTTAAGGATTTACTTTTTTCATGGGGACGGAATACAGCAAAAAATCAGCTGCAAATTTCTCATAATTTTCAAAATAAAATTTACGTTAAACCAAGCCGCAACACCTCTGATTTACTGGCCCAACAGGTAATTGCCTTAATAATAAAATTTCCTCAATTAGCGCAATTTCGGGATGAGGATTTTGATATTAAAGAAGTGAATTTTGATAATGAGAATTTAAGCCAAATCAAAGAGCTGGTTATTGAATTAGTTGACAATGGTGAAGAAAATTTGCTTGCAGCTCTTGAAAAATTGCCTTTTGATACCGATATAACGCAAATCAAAAATATTCTTGCAAGGCTTGGCACAATTGATTTAGAGTTAGCTTTAATTAAATTGCGCATTCTTCTTTTGAGGGATTTATTATTTCAGGTAGAAGCGCAATATAAGGAGTCTCTAAGTAAAATCGAGGAAATCGAAACTCATCAGAGCGCAGTTATTAACTCAAAAATCAGGGAAATTTTCGATTATAAAAATTCTCTCGAGCAGAAAATTTTGTCTTTGGAAAAAGAAAATATTTAAGGGAAAATATGGCAAAAAAGAAAAAAACTATCAAAGCAAAGAAAAACTCTGCGCCTAAAAAAGCGCTATCTAAAAAACCTGAAAAAAAGCTCTCTACTAAAAAAGTAGCTAAAGCTGCGCCGGCTAAGTCTAAGACAGCAAAGAAGCCTGAGAAAAAAAACCTTACGACGTTAGAAAATAAGGCTAAAAACAAGGCGGCAAAAAATAAAACTAGCGCTAAAGAGTCTGAAAAAATTACGGCAAAAGCTAAAAAAATTAAGGCTGTAAAAAAAAAGAAAGAGCCAAAAGTAAAAAAAGAGAAAAAGCCCAAAAAAGTTAAGACACCAATTAATGATAGAACCAGCGCTCTTGCTGAGAAGTTTCAGTTGATCCAGGGTGTAAAATCGGCTTTACAAAGAAAAGATGATGAAGGCAAAAAACTTTCTACCGATCTCGCTGATAAGCTTAAAAAACTTTTGGCACTTGGCAAAACGCAAGGCTTTTTAACACATGAACAAATTAATGAAAATGTCGAACAGGACCTTGATCCGCGCAAGCTTGATCGCATCTTAGACATCCTCACTGAATTCAAAATCCAAATCGTAGAAAAAGAAGATGATTTGGAAAAATTGTTGGAAGATGGCCTTACTGCCAAAGATGAAGAAAAAAGCCAGAAGCGCAGTGAAGATTCAGTTAAAACCTATCTCAAATCAATGAGTGCGGTAAAACTCCTTACCCGCGAAGATGAGGTAGCAATCGCCATGCGCATTGAAGAAGGGCGCAATAAAACTATTAAATCGCTTTACCAAAGCCCTATCATAATTCGCCACTTTATTGAATGGTATAATGGCCTAGCCAATGGCACCATCTTGCTTCGTGATATCATTAGAATTGACGAAACTTATAATTCTGAGTTGGAAGAAATGATTAAAAGTGACGACCAACAGAATTCTGAACGCCAAGGAAATGAAGAAGATTTAACGGCATTAATTAACGAGCAAGTTGATGCTTCATCTGAAAATCCGGAAGAATCTTTGTTCGAAGATGAAGAATTAGAAGAAATTGATGAAAGTGTGGTTTCGTTCGTTTCAATGGAACGAATTTTGATGCCAAAAATGCTCGATTTATTCCAGAAAATTGCTGTCATTTGCCAGAAAATTCTTGATAAATCAGAAGGAAAAACTCACGAACAAATTAAGAATGACAAAGAAATATCTAGTCTAAAAGAGGAATTCGAGAAGCTTTCTGGTGAAGTAAGTTTTAATGATTCCCTGATTAAAGCGCTTGTTGACCAACTTTATGAGGCACAACAAAAATTGATCTCCATTGAAATGGGTTTGCTTAAATATTCACAAGAATTTGATATTGATAAAAGCGATTTCTTAAAGCATTATCCAGGAGTAGAAGAGGGAGAAAAATGGTTGAAAAAAATTTCTCAAATTAAAGATAAGAAATGGCAAAGATTTTCCTCTGAAGGTGCGGAGAGAATTGCTGAAATTCAGGCAAAAATTGCCAAATTCACTAAAATTATGGGGCTCACAATCCCTGATTTTAAGCAGCTGATCAATAATATGCGCAGAAGCCAGGAAGAAGAGTTGAAGGCTAAAAAAGAAATGATCGAAGCCAATTTGCGCTTAGTTGTTTCAATCGCTAAGAAATATACTAATCGCGGCTTGCAATTTCTGGATTTGATTCAGGAAGGTAATATTGGCTTGATGCGCGCTGTTGATAAATTTGAATATCGTCGCGGTTATAAATTTTCTACTTATGCAACTTGGTGGATTAGGCAAGCCATCACCCGCGCTATTGCTGATCAATCGCGTACTATTCGTATTCCAATCCACATGGTGGAAACAATTAATAAAATTGTTAAAACCTCTCGCCAACTTACTCAAGAGCTTGGGCGCACGCCAGATGCACAAGAAATTGCCGACAAACTTTTAATGCCAGTTGATAAAGTAAGAAAAGTTCTGCGCACTTCTAAAGATCCAGTAAGCCTTGAATCACCTATTTCGGGAGATGATGAAGAAAGTGTACTTGGTGATTTTATTGAAGATAAAACTGCAGTTCTTCCATTTGATGCGGCATCACATTCCAAGCTAAAAGAAGTTACCACTCAGATGCTTTCATCATTGACTCCGCGCGAAGAAAGAGTTCTCAGAATGCGCTTCGGCATTGGCATGGTGACCGACCACACTTTGGAAGAAGTTGGTAAACAATTTTCAGTTACTCGCGAGCGTATCAGACAGATCGAGGCTAAAGCTTTAAAGAAATTACAACATCCAAAGAGAGCAAAATTACTGAAAAGCTTCTTGACAGACGTTTAATCCTTTATGTACAGCGAAAGGTTATTTTCTTATGGAACTCTTCAGCTTGAAGAAGTGCAGCTCGCGACTTTTAAAAGAAAATTAAAGGGGGCGAAAGATGTACTTTGTGGATTTTATATTTCAGAAGTAAAAATAATTGAGCCGGAAGTAATTAAGAAAAGCGGAAAAACTACTCATCCAATTCTTCTTCGCAGCGATAATCCGAAAGATGAGGTTTTTGGGACAGTTTTCGCTGTGTTGCCAGCAGAATTAAAGCAAGCTGATGAATATGAGGTTGATGATTATAAGCGAGTGCAAGTCCAGCTAAAATCAGGTGAGAAGGCGTGGGTTTATATCAGTGTTAAATCTTAAGAAGGGTGACAGTGAAGAATAATTTCTTCAAGCTATCACCCTGGCTTTATAAGGGATTCTCTTAAAATATGGCAAACATACAAAAAACAAAAGTGCAAAAACTGATGAATTTTCCTATTCCTCTTGGCCAATAATGAAGCCGGCGAATCCATAGATGGTTAACCCAAAGAAGAGACAAGAGATAACATCAATATCAAAGAGTTTGTTACTAATTATAAAGCCAATCAGCCCTAAAATAACCCCAGTCGCGTTTAAGAGAAAGTTCTTGCATCCAGCGCATTCAAGTTTT
>CAZCWN010000016.1:0-26611 GCA_964502375.1 uncultured Rhizobium sp.
GGAGAGGAATTGCAACCAGATATGCCAAAAATGCCAGTTCGTTCTTGGCAGCAGTGCAGATCAGATGTTTAATCTTATGGAGCAAGGTCTCGTGACGACACTACCTAATATCATAACAATTAAATGAACGTTTATTTGTTCATCATTTGGTGTGGACTAGCAAGCGATACAGTTTGAAGAAAATCGCCCGAAGCCAGTGTTTACCGATGTGTACTATTTTCTCCAAAGTAAACGTGAAATGGAGAAACAGAGAGAAAAAAACCAAAAAATCGAAGAAATTTAAAGTTTTAGGAGAGGAAATAGTGCGGAGACTAGTTAGAGAACCAAGAAGTGGCGGAAGGGGTGAGATTCGAACTCACGGTACGCATGAACGTACGGCAGTTTTCAAGACTGCTGCCTTAAACCGCTCGGCCACCCTTCCATATATATGCCTCTTTATTTTAGGCTATCCTTACGCGTGCATCAGTTTTATCAGTGGGGGTTTTGCAAAACTTTTGCCAAAATGGCCTGCAACTTTGCAAAATAAAATCATCCAAAAGCAAGGAAGCGGCGCAAATTATTGGTAGGAATTTTAATTGCAAGGTGGGGTTTAGTTAAAATAACGTCTTTCTTGCGGAGGGTAGAGAATCACTAGGGAAGGAAGCAGAATAAGCGGTCGAACTCTATTTAAAATTATCCAACTTCTTCTCAAGTTTGTCACTCATTCAATAATCAACCCGAACAAAATAAAGCCCGCATGCAGGGGCGTTAGGGCCGGAATTTTGGCGGCTGCGGCTGGCTAATATATTTTTTATATCTTCAGCACTTATCTTTCCCGAGCCAACCCAGACAAGGGTTCCCACAATATTTCTTACCATATGATGCAAGAAAGATTTGGCACTTATTTCAATTAGGATTTTAGTATCAAATTCATCTTCAGCGTGTCTAACAATAAGTTTATCTATAGTTTTTATTGGGGAGGGGGCTTGGCATTCGGCGTCACGGAAGGCAGAAAAATCATGGCAGCCGATAAGGAATTTTGCCGCCTCAGCCATGGCCTCAACATTAAGCTTTTTAGCCACATGCCAGGCACGAGTTTTTTGCAAAGTGAGAGGGGCAGGGCGGTTGACTATAATATAGCGATAATGGCGCATTGAGGCGCTAAAGCGGGCGTGAAAATTTTCATCAACAATTTCGCAGCTAATGACGCTAACATCCTCTGGGCGTAAATAATTATTAAGCCCAAGAATCATTTTGTGTGGCGGAAATTCTTTTTTTAAATCGAAGTGAACAACTTGGCCAAGCGCGTGCACTCCAGCGTCTGTACGGCCTGAGGCGGTAATTCTTATTTTTTCTTGTGATAGGCAAAAAATTGCATTTTCTAAAACTTCTCCGATGGATTTTTGCGTGATATCACTTTGTCTTTGCAAGCCGCAATATTGGCCTCCATCATATTCAACAATTAATTTATAGCGCATAGATTAATTGCCTCGCTCCAAGTGCCAATATTCATTTTTGTCAGAATTTTTTGTTGCAATATATCCGTTATTCTCATCGGAAAAATAATCAAAAAGCCTTGATAGGCCGGCCTTGGCGGCAGAGAGTAGAATTTTAATTTCTTCATTTTTGGCACAAATTTTTTTAATTTCGCCGACTGTGGAAGAAGATAATTTCCAGTAATTTAATGACTGAATTTTTTCTGCATTAATGTTGGAAAATTTTGCCTCAATAATGCCTTCCACCAGTGCTAAGGCACTGATTGTAAGCTGAGGATCAATTCCAGAAACCACATTTTTGGTAGTTGGGATTTGTCCGGTTTTATAATCAAAAATCTCAACAAAACCATGTTCGTTAAGAATTATTCTATCAATCTTTCCGCTGATAGTAATGCCATTCAAGGCCAGTTTTACAGGGGTTTCAACATGGTTTATAAAACCAGAAAATTGCGAGTTTTGCACTAAAAAATCAGCAAAAATATTTTCAAATTTTGGCCACCAAATCAGCTTGGCTTCTTTAGAAATAAAATATTTTTCAAATAATTTTTCTGATTTTTTTAAAAAGTTTTTTGCTTTTGGATTTTTTACGAAATCTTCTAAAGCTTGATGCACGAAGACTCCGAACTCCGCATAAGAACTCTCGAAATCAATTTTTTCTAACTCTTTCAAACCTAGGATTTTTTTAGCATAAATGCTGTAAGGGTTAGAAATTAATTTCGAAATTTCGGTGATGGAAATCTTTTTTGGGCGAAGAATGGATTTTGGCTTCGGGACGATGGGCTTTATTTCTTTAAGGGCAGGGCGGTTTATTTTTTGTAACTCCTCAAAATATTTTTGACCATCTTCAATATTCACCGCTAATTTTTTGCAGATGGTTTTTAATTTTAAAAGAAAAGGAGATTCAATTAAAACCGCGCCATTCCTGCTTTTACAGCGGGTTAGAATTACTTTTTTGTTGGATAGATAGTTACAAAAATCGTAAGCGCTTTGCCCAATTTTCTTCAAACTGTGATCAATTTCTAAGTCTTTTTTAATTTTTTTTCCTAACCAATTTTCAGAAGAAATTTCCGGAAAATCTCCTTCGTTTAACGAGGCAACTATAACCAAATCATAATTGAGCAAGCGGGCTTCGTGTGTTGATAAAATTTGGATTGAAGCAAAGCTATGGTTTTTCTCAAAATAGCTTATTTGGCCAAGGAGAGCCTTAAAAGTGGCCAGCATCGAAGATTTTTCAGCGAATGAAATATTATTTTGTGCTTTTAGCCTTTCAAAAAATTCATCGATCTCCGCCCTTGCAGCCTCTGTTTCAACCAGTTCTAGCCAAGTTTTATTACTTAAGCTTTCTGCGGTTTTTATAAGATTTTCAATTTGCTCTAACAGGCTGAGAGAGTGATCCTGTGAAATTTTTAGGCGCTCATAAAAATCTGCGAAGAAATCGCTTAATTCTTTTTCCTGCAAACTTTCTAATTTGCTGTTAATGCCTTCTAATTCTAGGCTGGAGCGCTCTTTGCGCAAAACTTTAATTTCAAAATTATTTAAAATTTCTTGGTTTTTTGAATTATAAAAAAGGGGATGCTTTAGCAAAGCAAGCAGACTGGTGGAATCAAAATCACTTTCATTTAACTCTAAAATCAAAATTAAAAAATTTATTAGCTGCGAATGAAGAATACCTAAATTTCTAGCATCGTTAAATGGCAAATTAAGCCGCTTGAGCTCAAGTTTTACGAGCTTTGCTAGTTTGTTATTATTAGTGATTAAAGCTGAGTTTTGCCCAAATTTTTTTGTGGCAGAAAGCAAGGCTAAAGCAATTAATTTTGCTTCTTTAATTTCGTTTGGCGCTTCAATTATTTGAAAATTTTCAAGCAAATCTTGGGCAGCTTTTTTGGCATCAAGTAAAGAAGGAATTTTTTGCCATTTAACCGTTTCTTCACTGGGCAACATCATCAAAGAAAGCAGGTCTTGTCTAGTTTTGTCACTTAGTAAAAATTTTTCTTCAGCAATTTTCCTAACCGTTTTTTTCTCAACCGCTAAAAGTTTTAACAGCTGGTTTAAATAAAATTGAGGGTGGTTTTCTTCGAAGAATTCGTCACTAGTTAGGCCATGCAAAATGACATAGCCATTTTCCATTTCAGAAATTTTTTTAATTAATTTTTTACTAAAAGAAACACTGCCTGTTGAGCCGGCCACAATAATGGGAACTGATGAAGGCTGTAAACTCAAGGCCTCAACAAATTGTTGGATAATAAAATTCTGATAAGAAGCACCGAAAAGAGTATTTTTTTTCAGGAGGTGGTTTTTGATTTGAATATAAAAATCTTTTAGAAATTTAAGCGTAACCTGGCGATGCGCAGAAAGATTGGAATCATCAATTTCTTCAAGTTTTTTTAGATCGACCTCTTCGCGTTCAATAGTATCAAATAAATCGGCTAAATTACTGGCAATTTTTAAGGCCTGAGAAAATTCCAAATTATGACCAAACACGCCTAATTTTTGAATTTCTGTGCTTAAGAAAAAAAGATAATCGACCCCAGATAAAACCTTGATTTGCTCGGCCTCATCAATCATCTGTTTTACTTCATAATTTGGCAAAAAGCTAAAAAGATCTTCACAAGAAATATCAGAAATCGCTTTAATTTTTGGCAAAGCAGACACTGGTTTTTTTTCTAAAAACAGCTCACAAAATTGGCGGCAGGAGCGGCGGTTGGGTAAAAATATTTTCGCTTGAGAAAGATTTTTGGGGAAATTTTTCTCCAACAAATCTAAGAGAGATCTAAAAAAATGATAATTTGCTGGAATGTTGAGAATATTGGGTTTATCTAACATTTTGATAAATTGAATTTGTGTCTTTTTGCCATTCCACTCTAAGAAAATCTTTTTCCAATGAAAGTAATAGTTTTGGGCGCCGGAATTATCGGCGTTGCAAGCGCCTATTTTCTTGCGCGCGCCGGACATCAAGTAATCGTAATTGAAAAAAATCCTACCTCAGCTTTAGGCTGTTCTTACGCTAATGGTGGGCAGTTAAGCTATTCTCATATTGAAACTTGGGCTGCAAAAACTTCACCATTTTCAGCACTCAAAGCGGCTGTTTTGCCAAATTCGTTTCTTTCTGTTTCTGATTTCGTTAACAAAGATTTTCTAAAGTGGTTACAAGAATTTTTTAAAAACGCAGAATATAAAAAATCACAAGAAAATAGCAAAAAATTATTCGCCCTTTCGTCTTACAGCAAAAAGGCTTTAGAAGAGATAATTAGCCTAGAAAAAGATATTAAATTTGATTATAAAAATCAGGGAATTTTGCATTTCTACTGCAATCAAAAAAAATTTGATGAGGCCTTAAAAGAGGCGGAATTCCATAATTCAATTGGCTGTAAAGCACAAATTTTAAATGCTGATGAATGTGTTAAAAAAGAGCCCACATTAGTTAAAATTTTTGACGAAAAAAAACTAATTGGCGGAATCTTTTATGAGCTTGACGCAACAGGCAACAGCCTCTTATTTGTTAAGGCTTTAGAGAAAATATGTCGCGAAAAATTCGGGGTGATTTTTGAATATAATGCCGATGTAAAAAATATTTTGACTGACCACAAAAAAATTACCGGCATCAATACTAGCAAAGGCGTTTACGCCGCTGACAAATATGTCTATGCCCTTGGAGCCTTTGGAGACAAGCTTTTGCGCGGCATTAATGTTAATTCAAAAATTTATCCAATAAAAGGTTATAGTTTATCAATTGCCACCGACGAAGAATTTATCGCTCCTAAATTGGCTATGACTGATCCAGAAAATAAAATTGTTTATAGCCGTCTTGGAAATATTTTTCGCGCTGCAGGAACAGTTGAAATCTGTGGTCTAAAATCTGGTAAAAATAAAAAAAATATCACTTTTCTGCGCAATGTGCTTAGTTCAACCTTTTCTGATTTTGGCAATATTAATGAAGTTGTAGAGTGGTCTAGCTTTAGGCCATTTAGACCAAACTCAATTCCGTTAATTTGCGAAGTAAAAAAATATGGAAACCTTTTTCTAAACACTGGCCATGGCTCTCTTGGGTGGACGCTTTCCGCAGGTTCAGGAAAAATTTTGGCAGATCTGACTACTGGTAGAAAAGATGAGAGATTTGTGTTTCTAGAAGAAGAATTGAATTAGCCAAATTTTTTTACATCTCGCACTAAATGTAAGGAACCACAGATTATAACGCGGCATGCTTCATTCCCGCTGGCTTTATCGATATAATATATTGCCTCAAATAAATCTTCCGCTGCAAAAATTTGCATAGAAATTTCTTTCCCAATCTCAACAATTTTTTCTGATTTTTCTGGATAAGGCTCACCCTCAACCCTTACTGCTATTACTTCGGCGATATTTCTAAATTTTTCTAAAAATTCTTTTTTGCATTTGCCGCGGCTGAATCCAACAATCACAAAATTTTTAATTGGCTTTTTATTTTCTTCTTCAAGCAAAAAACGGGCCAGAGCAAAGGCGCCGGCCTCATTGTGAGCGCCATCAATCCAAATTTCGCTTTCTGGGTTTTTAAGAATTTTATTTAAATTATTATTAATTCTCTCAAGACGACTTGGCCATTCCACCCTTGTAATTGCTTGCTTGATAGCATCTAATGGGAATTTATAAACATTGTTTAAATCATGTTTTTTGATAGCAAAAATAGTGGCCAGGGCTGTAGCAAAATTTATATATTGATGCGAACCAAGAAGGGCGGGTTTAGGCAGATTTGACAAAGCTTCTTCACCAAATTCAAAATCAAATTCACCGGTAGTTTCATCCATAAAAACTGTAAAATCTTCGTCATAATAATAGGCGGGAATTTTTTGATCATCGGCCAGAATTTTAATTATTTCGCGTGCTTTCGAGGGCTGGGAGGCCACAATCAGCGGAGTATTTGGCCTCATAATCATAGCTTTTTCTAGCGCAATTCTCTCGATAGAATTCCCTAGATATTCGGTGTGATCAAAAGAAATTGGCGTGATTACCGAGCATAAAACTTCTGGCAATTTTTCTTCGATAATATTAGTAGCATCAATTCTGCCGCCCATCCCGCACTCAACAATCAGACCATCTGCCGGCACTTTGCTAAAGGCCAAAAATGCGCCAATTGTAAAAGCTTCCATAAAAGTTAAAGGCGTTTCATCAGCAGCAATTCTGGTTTCTTCCATGATTTCAAACAGGAAACTATCAGAAATTTTTTCGCCCTGTAAAATAATTCTTTCATTGCATTCATGTAGATGAGGCGAGGTGTAAATATGGGTTTGATAATTTGAGCAGGAAAATATTTTTGCAATTAATGAAACGGCTGAGCCCTTGCCATTTGTGCCTGCAACGTGAATCACGGGCGGAAGTTTTTTCTGCGGATTTCCCAATTTTTCAAGCACCACCGACATTCTTTCAAAAACCGTTTCATAGTTAATTTGTCGGTTTCCAAGTGTGGATGGAATTGGCCAATGAGGTAGATAAAGCATTTTGAATTAAGAATTGGTGATTAGTTTTGCGTAAAAAGATCTCACCAAATTACACTTACTAAATTTTGAAACACTTAAATTTTATTCTCCCGGTTATAGCTTTTATAGCCTTTATTGACGTGGCTTGGGGACAAACGATCCCAGAAAAATATTTTACTAAAACCGATTCGCCGGTTTTTTTGACTAGTGGTTTTGTTAATTTTTCTGCCGCTTGGCGAAATCAGGCCACAAGTTTTGAGCAAAAAAAACTTTCCGATGGCTTTACAGCCAATAATTTCAATAACCCGCAGGCGCTTGAAAATGATGCCCAGATTTTTTTAAAAGCAGGATTTAAACGCCCAAATGATGATAAATATGGCGTGATTGCCAAATTTGAATATAATATCAACACAGATGGCCGTAGAGAGAACCCCAATCTTGATCAAGCTTTTATTTTTAGCGAAAATTTTTTTGGTAAATTTGAATTTGGTAATAACACTTCAGTGAACCAAAAAATGAAATATGGCCCAAGCCGCTTTGTGCGCGGGGCAGGAGGCATCAATGGCAAATATTTGGAAAATATAAATTTGCCGATGTTGGCTGATTCAGCGCAAAGCTCCTCACCAATTTGCAATGGCACAGTTGGCTCTGCTTCTTGTTCTAATGTAAAATTGCCCCGCTTTATTTTGCTTGCTCAATCGCCAATTGGGCATGGTGGATATGCTAAAAGTTTTTATCGTCGCGGCGCTGATAATAATTATGCTTTAGGAGATAATGATTATAGCGCTTTCAGCCGCAGCCAATTTCGTGCATTGAAAGATGACAGTTTTGAAGGTGTGGAAGATGCTACAAAAATTAATTACTATTCTCCGCGACTTGCTGGTTTTCAATTAGGCTTAAGCTATGCGCCAGACAGTGCCAATAATGGCTTCACGGCTAATACAGCGCGCGATGTTGATCTAATTCGTATAGAAAATATTTTCAGTTTTGGCCTTAATTATGTGCAAAATTTTGATAATCTTGGACTGGCCATAGCGCTTACAGGAGAAAAGGGGAAGACCAATAATTCTAAATCATCGGCTGGAACGCAAAGAGAAGATTTGGCCGCATATGATATTTCCGCCACGTTGGATTATTTTGGTTTTAGCTTCGGCGCTTCTTACGGCTCTTGGGGAAAATCCTTGCAGCCAAAAAGCGGCATTTATTCTTGCGATTATGATGTAAGCCAAAATTTATCTTCACAAAATTGTCGCTCTGACGAAAAAGGATTTTCTAATCCTTATTATTACACCGCAGGAATTGCTTACGAATTCGGCCCTATAGGAGCAAGCTTCACGGGCCTTAGAAGCGAATTTCAGAGAAATATTTATCAATCTGTTTCTCTTGGTTTTGATTATAAACTCACAAAAAGTTTGATGCCTTATTTTGAGGTGACAAAATTTGCTTTTAAATCAAATCAACCAAAAGCTGCGGATATATCCAATCAGGATGCTATCGCCAGCAATCAAAGACAAATCAAAGATAATCAGGGTTACGTTTTTTTAGCGGGAATCCTGTTGTCTTTTTAAATCAGCGAATTCATGAGTATTGCTGCATTAGATTCCTATCTACTGCCATTAAAACAAATCCTTGAGCGCGAAGGTGTTAACGAAGTATCAATCAACAGGCCTTTTGAGGTTTGGATTGAAGCCAGAGGCGACATGACGCGTGAGGAGCTGCCTACCTTTGATTTAGAGCATTTAAAATCATTGGGGCGCCTTATTGCGCAAGCCACGGAACAAAGGGTCAGCGAAGAAGAACCTTTGCTTTCGGCAACCCTTCCTAATGGCTATCGCGTACAAGTTGTTTTTCCCCCCGCTTGTGAGCAGGGCTGCGTTGTAATTTCCATCAGAAAACCGTCGATCCTAAAATGGAGCTTGGAAGATTACGAAAAAATGGGTATGTTCGATGCCACTTCAATCGGCGAAGCAGAAGATAAAAATGACCTTATCTTAGCCAAACTTCTGCAACTAAATCGTGTGAAAGATTTTTTGCACCGCGCTGTTCTTTACAAAAAAAATATCATCGTTTCAGGCGGAACTTCCACCGGTAAAACAACTTTTACTAATGCCGTCATTCGCTCGATCCCACCGGAAGAAAGGCTGATCACTGTGGAAGATGCTCGTGAGATTGATCTTTCTTCACATCCCAATCGAGTGCATTTGCTTTCTTCAAAAGGGGGGCAGGGCCGCTCAACGGCCACTACACAAGATTTAATCGAAGCTTGTTTGCGTTTGCGACCAGAACGCATCATTGTTGGTGAATTGCGCGGAACTGAAGCTTTTAGTTTTTTGCGCGCTATTAACACCGGCCACCCAGGTTCAATTTCAACTTTGCACGCTGACACCCCAAGAATGGCAATTGAGCAATTAAAAATGATGGTGATGCAAGCGGGTCTTGGGATGACACCTGGAGAAATTAGCTCTTATATCAAAAATGTTGTTGATATTATCGTTCAACTAAAACGCGGCGGCAAAGGCAGGCGTTATGTTTCTGAAATTTATTTTCGCCCGATGCATGGCAGACCAGCAGAGGGGCAAAGACCAGAATCTCAAAAAGTTGATAGTGACTTTTCTAATCTTCATATAACCTAGGAGGCTTCTTAATTCACCTTGTGCCTAATCGCTCTAACTCCTTCCAACAACGCCAAAGCGAAACCTTAATTTAAAACTTCAAAATTTTCTAAAAATGTCACGCGAACGTTTTTTTAATAAAAAGACTGAATTTTTAACTATAGCACAAGCCATTGAGATCACTGCTGCTACAGTCTTACCAGAAGCTGATTTAAACAAAAAAATATTTGATATTGCCACTCTTGATCAGGCGGATGAAACCAAAATTTCTTTTTTAAATTCCGGTCAATATAGCGAGAAATTTTCTGTCTCCAAAGCCGGGTTTTGCTTGGTGGAAGAAAAATATGCTGCCAAAGCACCGCAGGGCATGACGCTTTTAATTCACAGAAATCCTTATTTCGCATATGCCAAAATTGCCGAAAATTTTTATGAAGAAAAAGCAGTAGAATTTTCTGAAAAATCTCTAATTCACCCAACTGCTAAAATTGGCGAAGGCACACGCATCGCCCCTAATGCTTATATTGGGAAAAATGTAGAAATCGGCAAAAATTGTTTCATTGGCCCAAGCGCTTCAATTATGGATGGCTGCATTATTGGCGATAATTGCACCATCAATGCGGGCGCGGTTATCGCCTTTGCAATAATTGGCTCAAATTGTCTTATCTATAGTGGGGCCAAAATTGGCCAAGATGGCTTCGGATTTGCTCATGAGGCCGGCGTAAATCATAAAATAATTCAGCTTGGAATTGTTAAAATTGGCAATTTCGTAGAAGTTGGAGCTAACACCTGTATAGACCGCGGCGCCATTGGCAACACTATAATTGGTGATGGTAGTAAATTGGATAATCTAAACCAAATTGGCCATAATGTTGTAATTGGCAAAGGCACTGTAATTGCTGGCTCAACCGCTATTGCTGGGAGCGCCAAAATTGGAAATTTTGTACAAATTGGCGGAAATTGTGGAATTGCTGGCCATATTTCCATTGGTGATGGCGCTAAAATTGCTGGTATGAGTGGCCTAATGCGAGATGTAGATCCTTTACAAGTTGTTGCTGGCGCGCCAGCGATGCCGATTAAAAAATGGCATAGGCTACATAGTAAGTTGGCTAAGAGTGTAGAGGAAAAAAGTTAAATCCTTTCCCATTTTCTCATCAATTTTCTATAAACGTATTTGCTTTCATTATGGGCTTTCTCTTATTTGAGAAAGCCCTCTTTTTATGGGGAAAGGGAAGTGATAAATCCTTCCACAGAAATAATAAGGTTATGTTTTTATGGCTTTTTCTATATACTAGTTCTCTCCTCCTGCAATTCTTGGACTAACCTTGCAATAGTTGCTCTCCGCGGAGAGTGAGAAGGAGGATTTTGTTTTTCTTCGGAAGCGCCTTCTTCTTTTCCCGCTTCTAAAACTTCAGAAAGAAGGCTACGTTGTTCAACGCTTAGCTGATAACAGTTAGGGGAAGTTTCACCTGCACTAGTTAAAGCAGCCATTTCGCGTTCTAAAGCATAAGCAAAAGTAATTACTCGAGCTGTTACTTCGGGATTTTCATCGCCCCTTAAAACACTTTGGGTAATAAATTTATTATTTAACTCTCTTAACTCAGAGACCCTTTCTTTTGATTTTTGATAATAAAGTCGGTGTTTGCTGATTATCTTATCTCTCATTAGATCATTATCAGGTAACACTGCGGCTGTGACTTCTGCTAGTTCAGTAGAAAGAAAATTATTAACGCCAAGCCTCATTAAACGGTGAACGCCTCTTAAGTTTGGAAGAGAAAAACAGTAAGCCATTAAAAGATTGGTGGCTTCCCGAGCAAATCTCCGGTCATTTCTGCTTAATTCTCTCTTGAAATTTTCTTCAGTTAATAGCGTGAGATCAGGTTTATATTGTAAAATTAATCCTGTGATTTCGGGAGATCTTCCTATAGCAAGTTCTAAACTCATGCCTTCCTTAATTGATACAGCATTCACCTTCGCTCCTGCTTGGAGAAGGAGATCAGTAATTTGCTGATGGCCTTTTTTAGCCGCAAATATCAAGGCTGTATTCCCTTGATTATCCGCCTCATTAACCTCCGCCCCTGCTGCTAGAAGTAGATTTACATTTTCTATACAACCTGCTTCGGCAGCACGCATCAAAGGGGTTTTTCCGTTAATATCTGCAAAATCAACATCAGCTCCTGCTTCTAAAAGTAGATTAACAATCCGGGGATAGCTTTTCTGAGCGGCAAATATCAAGGCTGTATAATATTCATCAGGGTTTATAGCATTAACATTAGCTCCTGCTTTTATAAGTAGCTCAACAATGTCGGTGTAACCCTTTGCGGCAGCTATAATTAAAATGGGATATTCAATAATCCTGATAGTAGGAGTGGCCTTATCAGTGATATTGGGATTAACTCCTAAGTTTAATAGAGCAGCCACTATTGCTGTTTCCCCTCTTTGAACTGCATCTGCTAATCTGCGCTCTAAATCATGGCCACCAGGATTAATATCTTCTGGTTTTAGTATATCAGCAAGCGTGGATTCATTGGCTTGTAAAGCTAATCCATAGGCTCTGATAAAATCTTCTGCATTTATCTCTCCCACAATTTCTTCTCTTAACTTTTCGTCTAGAGAAGGAAAATTTTCTCTATCTTCTACTCTATTAATTAATCTTTCTTTTTCAGAATTAATTTGATCTCTAGTTTTGCTCATAAGACACCTCTCTATTAATTGATTAAAGAAGGAGAGGGAAGTGGCAACCCTCTCTCACAGAAATAAAAGGATTATGATCTTTTTTAGACTTATCTGTTAGCACCTCCTTGCATATAACTCTTCTCCCTAGAGCCGTCTATCAGTAATACATCTCTTAATCTTTCAATATTTGCTCTATGCGGAGAGGCAGAAGGAGGATTTTGTTTTTCTTCGGAAGGATATTCGGCTTTTCCTTCTTCTAAAACTTCTGAAAGAAGATTTCGTTGCTCAATGCTTAGCTGGCACCAATTCCAAGCATTTTCTTCCATAGTATATTCATTAATTAAGGTATCTTGCTCTGTGAGTTGCTCTAATTTTTTCACCCTTAGTTGCTCAAAAGCATAAGCAGAAGTAATTATTCTAGCTGTTGTTACTGGATGGATGTTTCCTCTTAAAAGACTTTGGGTGGTTAGTTTATTATTTAGATCTCTTAGCCCAGCGATGGTTTTGCTTGCTTCTGGTGTGTTAAGTTTGTGTTTGCTGATTGTCTCATCTATGAGTGGATCATTAGTGGGCAAAACTGCGGCTACGATTTCTGCTATTTTAGAAGGAAGAAAATCATTAATGCTGATTTTCATTAAATGATAGAAGCTACTTAGATTTTCTAGGGAGAGAGAGTAGGAGATTAGTCTATTTACAGATTCTTCAAGGGGAACTTTGGATATCCATGAATCAGTTAGAGCTTTGAATAAGGATTTAGAAGTTAAAAGAGTAAGGTCTGGCTTCTTTTCTAGAAGCAAATCGAGAATCGGAATAGATCTTCCAATAGCCCAGCTTAGGGGAGTCATGCTGTTGGCAATTTCCATGGCATTAATATCAATTTCTGGAACTTGCAAAAGGAGCCTGGCAATCTCTACATGCCCCTGCACGCAACAGTAAATCAAGGCTGTACCTCCATGATAGAGGGCTCTTCTATTAACATCCGCGCCCGCTCTTATAAGCATTTCAACAATCTCTGCATGGCCATTTATAACGGAAAGTATTAAAGGGGTGGCACCATATATCAGAACGCTTCCTTCCTCTCTAATATTTATATCCACCTCAAACCCTAATATAATTTCAACTTCTTCCTTTTCTCCTTTCCAAGCTGCCTCTAGTAGCCTTTTAGATAATTCAGGATCTTGGAGATTTATTCCTCTTTGTTCGAATATCTGCGCAATGGTGGGTTGATTTGCATGTCTGGCTAACCCAAATGCCATAGTTATATTTTTATCCCTTATCTCTTTTATAATTTTTTGCCTTAGTGATTCATCTAATTCGGGGAAAGTCTCTCTATCTTCTACTATCTTAACTAACACTTCTATCTCAGCATTAACTTGAGCTCTAGTTTTTGTCATAAATAGCCTCCTTATTAATTACTGGTGAATGAGTATAAGGTAAGGGCAGGTTAGGGGCCCCAAGACGGGAATAAAAGGCATTATAAATTTTGCCAGCGAAATTTAACCAACTCAGCTTTTCTTAGCTTACAAAACCGTGTAAAAATTCAGCAATAGGCATAGGTTTTTTTCCAGGGCGTTGCAAAATTAATGGCCTGATGGTGCCTTTACCACACTGGATTGTTAGCTGATCATCTAAAATTTCTCCTGGTTTTTTTTGCTCATAATTTTTATCCAAAATTTCTGCTGAAAAAATTTTTATTTTTTCATTTTTGTACCAAAAAAACGCACCCAGCGAACCATTAAGAGCGCGAATTTTTCTTTCGATTTCTTCAGCGGAATTTTGCCAATTAATTTCGCATTCAGATTTATCGATCTTTTTAGCATAGCTGGCTAAAGAGTTGTCCTGCTTAGTGAAAGCAGCTTTACCATCGCGTATAACTTTTAAAGTTTTCACTAAAATTTCCGCCCCTATTTTTGATAATTTATCTGTCAGTTCTCCGTAGGTTTCATTGCCCTGTAAAGAGAATTTTTCCTGAAAAATTATATCTCCACTATCCACGCCTTGGTCCATTTTAATTATAGTAATACCAGTTTCTGTGTCGCCAGCCATAAGCGGACGCTGTATTGGAGCAGCTCCTCGCCATTTTGGCAAAAGGGAAGGGTGAATATTTATGCAACCAAATTTGGGGCTCTCTAAAATTTCTGAGGGCAGAATTAATCCATAAGCCACCACCACGGCCGCATCCGCCTTGAAATCAGCAAATTCTTTTTGGGCTTCGTAATTTTTTAAACTTTTGGGAGTAAGAACTTTAAGGCCATGTTGCAAAGCCAATTGGTGGATAGGAGTGTTCGTCAATTTATGGCCACGCCCTGCAATTTGCGGCTCTCTTGTGTAAACAGCAACAATTTCAAAATCAGGATCAGCAATTAATTTTTCTAACGTTGGACAAGCAAAATGCGGCGTGCCCATGAAGATTATTTTCATATTTAGAGAATTGGGATTTAGATTTAAGAATCTTAAGTTTAAATTGCTTGGTCTCGTTTTTCCAACTTATTAAATTCCTCAGCTTTGAAATTCAAAAAACCATTTTTACTTGGCCTTATTGTCGCATTTTTTAGCGCTATTTTTGATCTATTAAGTAAGCGCTATATTTTTGCAATGCTTGAAAATATTGGGCTTAGGGACAATATCGAACATCCACAAATCAAAGTTTTTGATTTTTTTAATATAGTTCATGTATGGAATCGGGGCGTTAGCTTTGGCATGTTTAACCAATTAGAAAACAGCCATATTATTTTTTCCGTCTTACAATTTTTAATTATTTTTGTGCTTTTTTTCTGGCTTTACAGAAATGAAAAGCTTCACTCTTCTTGGGCACTTGGCCTTATAATTGGCGGCGCTTTTGGTAATTTGATTGATAGAATCAGAAATGGCGCAGTAGCAGATTTTCTGGATTTCCACATCGGCTCTTACCACTGGCCAGCCTTTAATTTGGCTGATTCCTGCGTGTTTATCGGAGTAATGATTTTGCTTTTCGATGACCTTATTTTTTCTAAAAAAACTGACAAAAAATGAAAAAATATTTTTATCTAATTTTGATTTTTCTGAATTTTGGCTGTGTAAATAACAAAACAGATGATCCTTTAATCATCCCCCCTAACTTTGCCGAAGTGACAGACCCAAATAAGCCAGAACAACCAACACCAGAACAAAAAAATGTTGAGGTTGAACGGCTGAAAGATTTATTGCTGAAGGGCGATGAGTAAAGGGCGTTGTGAGTGCGCTAAAAATTAATTATTAACCAACTAAATTTTCTCAAAAAATGCTAAATCAACTTCTTATTAGTAATGCTTTTGCTCAAGTCTCTGAAACAGCTGCTACTGCCACTACAGGTGATTCTCCGATTTTAAGTTTTGTTCCATTAATTTTAATTTTTGCTGTCTTTTATTTTTTAATTGTCCGTCCACAAAGTAAAAAAATGAAAGAACATCAAACCATGTTGGGCGATTTAAAATCTGGAAATAAAGTAGTAACCAGTGGGGGTATAGTTGGAATTATAAGAGATATTGATCAGAAAGGAAATCAAGTTGAGCTTGAAATTGCTGACGGAGTAAGAATAAAAATTTTAAAAAATCATATTGCTGATTTAGCAAAAGAAGAAAAAAAATAGTCTGCAGCTAAGCACTGATTTGGCGCAGTAAAATAATTAATTTCGAAAATGGAATTTGGCGCAATCAGCAATATCTATCTTCTTATTTTTCTGCCGCTGATTTCTTCGCTTTTTTGTCAAATTTTTTACAAAAAAAGAGCGCCATTTTTTATCGCTTTTTTATCAAGCGTTCTGGTTTTTTTCCTTACTATAAAAATTTTCCCATCAGTTTTAGCGCAAGGAAAAATCAGCAATGATTTTGAATTATCCCGCCTTTCTCTTGCTCTTGAATTCAAGCTAGACCTGCTCGGAGCTATATTTTTATTGCTGATTGTTTTTCTAAAAATTGTTATTTCCTTTTTCTATTCTTCAGACATAGAGCGCTTTCTTGATGAAAGAAATAATTGCATTTTTTACTCGGTTTTCCTTCTTAATCTTTTTGCCTTGATTGGCATTTTTACCAGCAACAATTTGCTGAATCTGTTTTTGTTTTTTGAAATTTATTCTCTCAGTTCTTTTGCCATTTCTTCCATTTCGCGTGACTATGATTTGCTTAAATTAAACTTCCGTTATTTTTGCTTAAATGCCGCCTCGGCGCTGCTGATTTTATTTTGTTTCTTTGCTATATATCTAACTTTTGGAGAAGTTAATTTTGACAAAATTGCCAATATTCTTACTTTGATTTCCAGCTATAAGCCAATATTTTTAATCACCATTTTTTTGCTTTTAGCTATTTCTTTCACAATAAAATTTTTTCCTTTCTGGCTTTATTTCGACAAACTCAAAAGCAGCAATTCATTGGCTAATTTTTTAGGCGCTGAATCGCTTTTTGTAAGAACTTCGCTGGGAATTTTTGTTACTTTAAAATTCATCTATTTTTTCTTTGGCAATAAACTGCTATTCGTTGATTTTGCCGAATCAAGCATAGTCTTAGCGCCAATTTTTGTGCTTATTTCTTGGGTAATAATTTTTTACAGCTGCTTTAAAATTTATAAACAAAAGCATCTGGAAATTATCGTTATCTATCTTTGCCTTAATAACCTGGGATTTATTTTAGGAGCAATTGCGCTGCAAAACATGGGCTCGCTTCAGGCCTTATTCTTTTATTTACTGAATTTCAATTTGGTGAATCTTTTTATCTTTATTTTTGCTACTTTTTTAAAAAGGCGTTTTGGCACTTCCTCAATCAACCGAATTTATCTAATCCAAAAAAATCATTTTTTATTAATCTTGCCTCTCAAGCTGCTGATTTTTTTCATCGCTGCTTTTCCTTTAACTATATTATTTTTTGCTAATTGGCATTTGGCCTATGCTAGCTTGAGCCTTAGCTTTGAAGGCTTCATGCTTATTGCTTTGCTAGTTGCAAATTTTGTTTCTATTCAACTCGCTGTAAAATTAACCTCAGCATTTTTTCGCACTCCTGCGGATGAAGATTATTTTTCGATGCCACAACTTACCTTTAGGAAATATCAATTTTATTTCCTTTCTTTCTGGTTTCTAATTACCACGATCTACAGTGTTGCGCTTGCCTCTAAATTCAGTAATGGCCTGGCTTTCAAATTTGCTAATTATTTGTTGAATGGCATTTAACTAATATGACCAAAACGCAATTGCTTCTACTTACAATTTCTTTGATTCCTTTCATCAATGCTTTGGTTGTGAAGCTATGGAGTAATCATAAGAAATTAACAAATAGCCTTGGTAAATTTTTTCCGATTTTGTTTTTGGCAAATTTAATTGGGCTTTATAGCAATTTAAATCACGATAGTTCTTCGCTTACTTTGCTTGGGGAAATACATACTATGGCCCTAAGCCTTGAGATTGATTCCTTATCCCTAAAATTTCTGTTTTTGCTCAATTTTTTTTGGCTGATTTTTGTTTTTTATTCGCAGCATTTTCTACAAATTTCTGAAACAAAAAATTTTGCTAATCTTCCTCTTTTTTTCACCCTAGTTGTCGCTTTTATTAACTTGATAATCATCAGCAATAATCTGCTCAGCACTCTGTTTTTTTATAATTGTTTGTTGGTCTTATGCCATTTTTTTGCCACTAAGTTTTTCTATAAAAAGGAAACAAAATTTTCTGCTTTATTTACCTTTTTGCTTTATTTGGAATCGACATTTTTCTTCCTTGCTATCGTTAGCACCTACAAATTTACCGGCCAGCTTGATTATAAAAGTGGCGGAATAATTGCTAATCTTCCCGCGAGCAAAATTGCATTTCTATTGGCCTTATATTTTATTGGCCTTTTCCTTTGTCTAATTTTTCCTTGCTATATTTTTTATAAAAATAATGCCCCAGAACCGCTGGTTGTCTATCCCTTCTTCTTTTTGGCCTATGCTTTAAGCAGCCTTTATATTTTCTTAAAAATAATAATTTTTACTTTTGGGTTTAGCGGATTTTCCATGGCGATTGACAAAATTGGCTTTGGAGTTTTTGAAGTGATCTTTTTGCTTAATATCGCCACTGCCTCAATGTTGCTGTTTCTTAGTCGAGGCCTGAAATCATCGTTTTTTTATTTATTTTTTCAGCAATTCACCTTCGCCTTATTTGCTGTTATTTTCTTTGCTAAATTTGCTGAAAACAGAGTAGGGCTGCCTTTGGTCTCATTTTTATTTTCTTTAACTCTGATATTTTTATCTATTTCCAATTTCACTTTATGTCTCTCCAAGGCTGAAAATAAAAGCTTCGAAGGCATATTTTATAGCCTAATAATAAGTTCTAGCCTGTTTATTTTTGCTATGGCTAACCTTCTGGGAATTGGCCCTGGGGTTGGTTTGCCTGAAAAATTCTTCCTGATTAAAACTATTTTTCAGAAAAAATTATTTATTTCGGCAATGATTGTGGGGCTTAATTTTATTGGCTTAGTACTATTTTCCTGGAAAATATTTTATCCTCTCTTTTTGCGTCAGGGTGAGAAAAAATCACAAAGCGATTTGGATTTAGCGCGAACTATTGATTTTGATTCTAGCCTTGTTTTAACTGGCCTGGTAACGGCAATTGGCATTTTCTCCGGTTTAATAATTTTTCCGTTCTTAACTCCGTAAAATTCAGATTCTATGAACGAAGTAAAAGCAAAAGTTTTAAAAATTTGTAATGACGTTAAAAAAGCTAGCTCTGAAGTTGCTACGCTTGATTCCTCCACCAAAGATCAGATTCTTATGGAGGTAGTAAAATTACTAAAAAAACACACCCCAAAAATTATTAAAGCCAATCAAAAAGATGTTAAACTGGCTAAAGAAAACAAGTTAGATACGGCAAAAATTGACCGCCTGATTTTAGATGAAAAAAGAATTAATGATTTAATAAGCGCCGTAAAAGATATCATAAAATTGCCTGATCCGGTAGGAAAAATTCTTTATAACCTCACTAGAGAAAGCGGCATCTGTGTTAAAAGAGTAAGCACGCCGCTTGGTGTGCTTATGGCCATTTTTGAATCTCGCCCAAATGTTACTTCTGACATCGCCGCTCTGGCTATAAAATCAGGCAATGCCGTGGTTTTGCGTTGTGGATCTGATTCTATTAATTCATCAAAAATTTTAGCCGAAATTTATCGCGAGGCTTTAGAAAGATTTAATATCGATAAAAACGCTGTAATACTGGTTCCAAACACTGAGCGCGAATATGTTGCTGAGCTGTTGCGCATGGAAACTCATATTGATGTGGTGATTCCGCGCGGTGGCAAATCTTTGATTAAGGCAGTGATGGAAAATACTAGAATTCCTGTCTTCAAACATCTTGATGGTAATTGCCATACTTACATCCATGAAAAGGCCGATTTTGATAAGGCGCGTAAAATTTTACTTAACGCCAAGATGCGCCGTGTAGGAATTTGTGGCGCTACCGAATCGCTTTTGATTGATAAAAAAATTGCTAAAAAAATTTTACCTTTGATCGCTGACGATTTAACAGAAGTAGGCTGCGAAATGCGGGGAGACGAAGAATCAAGAACAATGGATAATCGCATTAAGCCAGCGGAAGAAAAAGATTTTTATACAGAATATCTTGATAAGATAATTTCAATTAAGCTGGTTAAAGATATTGATGATGCTATTAAACATATAGCTATATATGGTTCATCACATACCGAAAGCATTATCACGGAAGATAAAAAGGGCGCGGAGAAATTTTTTAAAAAAGTTGATTCAGCAATTGTGATGCATAATGCCTCTACACAATTTGCCGATGGCGGAGAATTTGGCCTTGGTGCTGAAGTTGGCATTGCTACTGGAAAGCTACATGCTCGTGGTCCAGTTGGGTTAGAGCAACTTACAACTTATAAATATATTGTAGAAGCCGAATGCGGCTTGAGAAAATAGATGCAAAAAAATTCGATAGAAAACCTTGCTAAGATTATTGCTAAGTTACCAGGCATGGGCCCTAGAATCGCTAAGCGTATCGTGCTTCACTTGGCCAATAATAAAGAGAAAACTTTATTGCCCTTAATCGAAAATTTACAGATCCTCAATAACAAAATTCATAATTGTAAAATTTGTGGTAATCTTGATGAAGGCCCTATTTGCGCTATTTGTTTAAGCAAAAATCGCGATGAAAGTTTGATTTGTGTTATTGAAGAAGTGGCTGATTTATGGGCTATCGAACGTGCTGAAAATTACCGCGGAAAATATCACGTCTTAGGCGGAAATCTTTCGGCAATTTCAGGTAAAACAGTGGAAGATTTAAATTTAGAGTCTCTTTACTTGCGCTTAAAAACAGGAGGAATAAAGGAAGTTATCATTGCCACTAGTGCCACAATTGACGGCCAAACCACGGCATATTTTTTGGCAGAAAACCTAAAAGAGTTCAATGTTAAAGTAACTCGGCTTGCTCATGGAATTCCAATCGGCAGCGAGCTTGATTACCTTGACGAAGGCACTATTGCCATTGCTTTCAAAACTAGAACGGAGGTTTAATATGCAACTTTTTCCCTCTTCACTTACTTCTAAAGTCCAATCAATTATCGACAAAGCCATAGCAAATAACTTAAAGATTGCTTGCGCAGAATCATGCACAGGTGGTCTTTTATCCACTTTACTTACCGAAACCCCAGGTGCTTCTACAGCTTTTGACCGCGGGTTTGTAACTTATTCACCCCAATCAAAAATAGAGGTTTTGTCTGTTCAAGAAGCAGCAATCGAACAATTTGGCCCTGTTAGTGAAGAAGTAGCAAAACAGATGGCTATTGGAGCATTAAAAGGTTCCTGTGCTAATATTGCTCTTTCAATCACTGGTATTGCTGGTCCCGACAGTGACGAAACTGGAAAGCCGGTAGGGTTAGTTTATATTGGCTTGGCTACAAAAGCAGAAAATTCTGAACCGAGAACCTCGGTGCGCAAATTTAATTTTTCTGGAAATCGCAGTGAAGTTAGAAAATCGGCACTTATGGCTGCTCTCGATATGATTGAAAGAACTCTTTAGAAACTTCAAATTTTGAACAGGCTCTGGAAGATATAAATCCAGAGCCTGTTTTAAATTTTTATCCGCTCAATTCTTGCTAACTTTTCCACTCAGCTTTCTAAATAAAGCAGTAGGGCAGGCCCATTTATTCCACTGATTTTTTATCCTCTTTAGCCGTTTCCAGCAAATCATCAGCTCGTAGTAATTCTGACTTATCTGCTTTAATTAATTTTTCTTTTGCTTCCTTTATATATTTACGACATTTCTCTTTTTTGCCAATCAAGCAATTAAACTCTGCCAAAGCCAATAAAGACCGGCCTTCATTGTTGGTTCTGGAATAAGCAGAAGCGAGTTGTTTAAATAAAAAAGGGTTTTCCTCTTCAAATTGTTTAGCTTCTTCCAGCCTTTTAATTGCAAGCTTTAGCAAATCTTGATCATTGCTTTTTAAAGCCAAAATTGCTGAGGAAAAAGCGATTTTACTTTGCGCGGCATCTTGCGGGCTTAATAGTTTCAGGGCTTGATTATAAGCAATTAAAGCTTCTTCAACATTCCCACTCTCAAATAAAATTTGTCCCTTTAATTCAAATAAAAATCCCAATTCAGATTGGTCATACTCTTTTTTATCTTTCGCCAAAGATTTTTTCTGATTAATGATTTCGTCCAACAAATTCAGGCTTTCAGGGCGCATACCTTTTTTAAAAAAGGCAATTGATTTTATATAATTAGCTATCTCGTCATTGCGGTCTTTATATTTAGCAAGCGTGACCTCGGGGTTTTCTATAAAGCCTTCAAGTTTGGCGCGCACTATATCCATTTCTTTTTGTAAGCGCTGATTAATTTTTTTATTGGAAAAATTTTTGTCCTTGGTGCGTTCTTTTATTAGATCAATTCTTTTTCTGCTTACCGGGTGCGATAATAAATATTCATCAATTTGCCCTTTATAACCAACCATCTGGCTTTCAAAAAACTCAAGCAATTTTATTAGCCCATCCGCTGGATAAGACATTTGATCTAGATATTTTATGGCATATTGATCAGCCGCTTCTTCTTGGGTACGAGTAAATTTCATATAAAGCCTTTGCGCGCTTTGTGAGCCGCCCATAATTAAGCCAATTCCGGCATCCGGCGAACCTCCCAAGGCCGCGCCAATGCCCAGCAAATAACTCAGTAGCATGGCCTTCTCTGCTTCGGCCGCTCCTTCACCCGCACGCGCTAGATGACCGCCTGCAATGTGGCCTGTTTCGTGCGCAACCACGCCAATCAAGGCATCAGGAGTATTATATTTTCTGATTAAACCGGTATTAATAAAAACATTTTGCCCGCCGCTAACGAAGGCATTGATGCTATCATCATTTACAATATAAATTTTGATATTCTGGGGATTAAGGCCGGCTATTGAAAATATTGGATCGGCAAGGTTGTGTAGAAATTTTTCTATCTCAGCATCGCGAATTAAAGAGACTTCAGCAAAAGAATTTTTTGCCAAGAAGAAAATCAAAATTAAACTTTGTAAGAACGCTTTTTTTAGTAAAAATTTCAAACGAGTAAACATGAGGTTTGTTAAATATATACTCTTGTGGATAGCCACAGCTGTAGTAACAGCGCTATTTATCTTTATGCTGCAAGACGATATAAAAATTCCACAAAAAGAAATCACGATGATAATTAATATGAAAGACAAGGTAAATATTTGTCTGCCAGATGATGAAGAATTTGCTAAAAAATCGCTTTTTGGCTTTTAGCTGTGGATTACAAAACTTATATAGCCATTTTCCTAGAAAAATTGCGCGCTGAAGACGGATTGTCACAAAACACCATATTATCCTATGGCAAGGATTTGCAGCTATTTGCCCAGTTTTTGCAAACAAATAAAATCGCTTTTATTGATGTTAGCCAAAGCACTCTGCAAGATTATTTATACGAATTACATCGACAAAATTTAAGTTCTTCTTCAATAGCACGAAAAATTTCTACTCTTAAAAATTTTTACAAATTTTTAGAAAGTGAAAATCTAGTTAAAACCAGCCCGGCTGCTAATCTTGAGCTTCCCAAGCGGGAAAACAAATTGCCAAAATTTTTAAGCGAAGAGGAAATTTTTAAGCTGCTTGATTTCATTAATTCAGACAAATCAGAATTCGGTATACGGCTTTCTTGCATGTTGGAAATCCTCTACGCTTCCGGCCTACGCGTTAGTGAGCTGG
This sequence comes from uncultured Rhizobium sp., assembly GCA_964502375.1. Lineage (GTDB taxonomy): Bacteria > Pseudomonadota > Alphaproteobacteria > Rickettsiales > UBA1997 > UBA2645. The sequence continues at coordinate 23,395 of CAZCWN010000016.1, forward strand.
TGTCTTTACCGGTTGCGGCAATTCAAGAAACAGTTGATGAAAATGGCCAAAAAATTTTGCAAAATTATCTGATTGTTAAAGGTAAAGGCAATAAAGAAAGGCTTGCGCCGCTAAATAAATCAGCGCTGCGTATGCTATTAGAATATCTGAATTTGCGCAAAAATCTTGGACAGGAAAAATCAAAATGGCTCTTTGTTGGCACTTTTCGCAGCAGTAAAAAGAACCAAACTATAAAAAGGAAAGAAAAGCTGATACTTTCTGACTCTCATCTAACGCGCCAGCGTTTTCACCAAATGTTAAAAGAACTAGCCAATAAGGTGGGCATTGACCCGGTAAGAATTCATCCGCATGTTATTCGCCATTCTTTTGCTACTCATTTACTTAATAGTGGTGTTGATCTGCGGATTTTGCAAGAATTGCTGGGCCACAGCGATATTTCGACCACCGAAATTTATACCCATATCCTTGATTCTAAACTGAAAGACTTGGTTTTTAATCATCACCCGCTGGCGAAAAAGACTATGCCTGAAACGGCTTAAGGCTTGGGTTTAACACGAATATATCTTTCCTATTATTTAAAACCCCGAAAGAGAAACTGCAGAAATAGGGAAGGCCTTGTGCTTTCTCATTATATGATTAGAAATTTTCTGGATAGCGCATAATGGCAAACTATTCCTGCAGCCAAGTATAATTTCTGTTAAATTGAATTAATTTCAGAATTATCCAAAACTTCTTAATTGCCGTCTGAATTCTGAATTTATTATAGTTACCAACCAATTATTGAACCGGGCTTCAAAAAATTTTCTGGCCACTATTTTTTCGGCCAACTTTTAAATCAAATAGCAAAAAAATGTTTAAAATAGCGATCATAGGGCGACCGAATGTTGGGAAATCAACGCTCTTCAATAAACTTATTGGCAAAAGCTTTGCTATAACTGATAATATTCCTGGCGTTACGCGTGATCGCAAAGAAGGTGTGGCAAAGCTAGGGCCGCTTGAGTTTATGGCCATTGATACGGCAGGGTTGGAAAATGAAATAACCGATAAATCGCTAGAAAAAAGAATGATGGCTCAAACTGAAGCCGCTGTGGCTGATGCCGATTTATGCTTATTTGTGGTTGATGGCAAAGAAGGCGTGATCAATAAAGATTTTTATTTTGCCCAATGGCTAAAAAAGTTGAACAAAAAAACCGTTCTAATTGCCAATAAATGCGAGAATTTAAGTGAAGAAGTTTTTGGCAATGAATATTACAAACTTGGCTTCGGAAAACCAATAGGGCTCTCGGCGGAACATAAATTAGGCTTTGGCGATTTATATGAAAAAATTGCCCCGGAAATTGAGGAATATGAAAAAAATTTTTCCGATTTGGAAAGCGTAAACGAAGATGAAAAATCTGCTTTACAAATTGCAATTATTGGCCGTCCTAACGCCGGAAAATCAACTTTTCTTAATAATATTTTAGGCCAAGAGAGATTGATAACAGGCCCGGAGTCCGGCATCACGCGTGATTCTATTGCTGTTGATTGCCAAATTATGGGGCAAAAAATTCGCTTCATTGACACTGCGGGCATCAGGAAAAAATCCAATATTACAGAAAAATTAGAAAAACTCTCAACCCTTGACAGCTTTAGAGCCATCCGCTTTGCCCAAATTGTTATTCTCTTAATTGACTGTAATTCCTTGCTTGATCATCAGGATATGGCGCTGGCCGGGGAAATTTTGCGGGAAGGGCGCGGGTTAATTTTTGCTATCAATAAAATTGATTCCGTTTCGGGCGATAAGGAAGTTTTTTTGCGCGAGGTGCGAAAACAAATTCAATCCTTACTGCCGGAAATAGAGGGTGCCCCAATTGTTGGCGTGTCGGCCAAAACTGGTTATAATATAGAAAAAACTTTAGAATTTGCTTTGGCAACTTATCAACAATGGCAAAGCTATATTCCTACAAATCAGCTGGTTGAATGGCTGAAAATGGCCGAAGCAAAACATCCACCGAGATTATTCAAGGGCAGGGCAATTAAATTAAAATATGCCACCCAAATTAAAAAACGCCCGCCAACTTTTGCCGTTTTTACTAATCATATTAAGCCTTTGGAAGGTTCCTATGAACGCTATTTAGTGAATTCTTTACGTGAATATTTCAACTTAAAATTAACCCCAATTAGATTGGTTTTACGTAAAAGCGAAAACCCATTCGCTGATAAAAAAGAAAAAAAATTCTCTAAAAAATTACACGTAAAAAAATGAAAAAAATTGATTGTAAAAAAGTTTTTGGAATAGATTGCGACTTTGAGGTTCTAGGCTTCAAAGAAAAATCGCAATATGTACCACAAATTGATGAAAACTACCTTTTTGACCCCACAACCACTTCAGCAATTTTAGCTGGATTCTCTTTTAATCAGCGCGTTTTAATTCAAGGAATGCACGGCACGGGGAAATCAACCCATATTGAACAAGTAGCAGCGCGCCTTAACTGGCCTTGCCTGCGCATTAATTTTGATTCTCAAATCACTCGGCTTGATTTAGTTGGAAAAGATGTAATCAAATTAAAAAACGACAAACAAATCACCGAATTTAAAGAGGGTATTATTCCTTTCACATTGCGGGGCGGCATTGCCTTGGTGCTTGATGAATATGATGCTATTAAGGCCGATGTATCTTTTGTGATTCAACGCTTACTTGAAGAAGAAGGAAAATTTGCCTTGTTAGAGGAAAATGAAATAATCACACCCCACAAAAATTTCCGCCTTTTCGCCACCTCAAACACTTTGGGCGCCGGCGACGATTTAGGAATTTATCACGGCACAAATTTGATTAACCAAGCCCAAATGGATCGCTGGAACATTGTGGCCGCGCTGAATTATCTTGATGATGAGCATGAGCTGGCGATTTTACTAAAAAAATTGCCTTTCTTAAATTCCGCTCTCCACCAAAACACCGCGCGAATGATGGTGCGCCTGGCTAATTTAAGCCGTGAAGCCTTTAAAAATGGCGATATTTCTAATCTAATCAGCCTGCGCGCTTTAATTTCCTGGGGCCGCAATATTGAAATTTTTGGGTCGGTAAAAACAGCCTTTATTCTAAGCTTTGGCAATAAAGTTATTGATGATGAGAAACCAGTAATCCACGAATTTTACCAACGTGTTTTTGGAGAAGAGATTGGTTAGATACTGTCGTCACGAGTTGTAATTTTATTTAACTGAATTATGATCTCTATAA
>CAZCWN010000017.1:0-26466 GCA_964502375.1 uncultured Rhizobium sp.
CTCAAGCTCCAACCAGTGCCCCTACTCATGCCCCAACGCATAACCCAACAGTAGCACCAACTAAAGCACCTACTCGTGTTCCAACTATTGCTCCAACTTCAGAGCCTGGGGAGCCAACTCAAGCTCCTACACTCGTCCCAACTACAAACGGCACTGTTATCCCAGCCCCTTCTTTAAAAACTGAAGATATACGCTGGCCTCTAGAGTACAGTTCAATAGCTCTTGCTACAATAGGCTCTAGTTTGCCATTTATGAAATTTGTCCATCTAAATTATGCTATGGCTAAAGCTGTGGTACGAGTGGTCCCATATTATTGGAATTGGAGCCAGGTACGCTTAGTAAGTGGGGTAGTTCCTTCAGCAGCAGCAGGGCTTGCAATTGGTGTTGTTGAAGCGGGGATTTTGCACACGTTTTTTGAATTAGTTTTCGGGGAGCAAAATAATGCCTCAAGCTCAGTTTCACAGCCCCCCTTCCAAAAAGTAGATTCCTCAATAAAGGCCAACTTTCAATCTATCTTCAATGCAGCAATAGAAGGGGTAGAAAATATGGCCCCTAAAATAGGTAAGGCCTTTTATTCCGGGATTGTAATAATAGCAGCAGATGCAGCTTTACTTGCCGCTGCAGTTGCGGCTTGTAATTCTGCAGCAGCGGCTCTTGCTAAAAAATCACAAGGAGTTGATTTAGATGGATTGTTTGGGGAGCCGGCTACTAATAAGGATCTTCCTGAGGGAGGACCTGCGGTTCTCACTGATAAGGAAAAAACCTTTTTAAAAAAAGTGTTAAATTGGTCAGAAGATGAAATAGAGGTGCTAAGACGAATGACTAATGAAGGACTGCTTCCAAGAGATTGGTCAGAAGAGAGGGAGGAGAAAAAGGCGTATTTATATTTTAAAGCCCAAGTAAAGTTAATTAGAGATTTAGTGCTTGCTTTTGACCCATATGAAAGGTCTATCAGTGAACACTTACCCTTAGTAAAGGAAATAACTTCCACTGGGAAGTGGTTATATAACATAATAACTCCCCCTGTTTCATCAGAAGAAGTCCATGTAATATCTGATGACTATAGAAGACTTGACCATGTGCCTTTAATAGAGAATGACGAACCTGCGTTATTTTCACTTCTTAAAAGATGTGGTTTTACATTAAATGGTATCAAACATTTCTATGATGCCGCTGAAAGAAATAAGCATCGAATAAAAGAGGGAGGAAAAGATCTCCCTTTGTTGGAAGAAGCTGCTATAGTGAACTTACTATTATACTCTGAGCACAGACAAACCTGGTTTTATGATGAAGTTGCTAGTTTAATTGGAATTCCTCTTGCATCTACTAGCTTACCACTAACAGAAGAGGCAAGCTCTCCAGAATTGGCGATAATATCAGAGGGAGACTCCAGATACCATATTATTCGCCAAATAAGAGAAATACCGCGAATAAAAATACCGAGAGACAGGGAGGGCGAAGCACACCATTATCCTCTTTATTCCAATCAATATTATGCAGTACGGAAACTTATCGTTAGGGATATTGATGAAACTACTACTCATGGTCCTTCCTTAGGCGAAGAAAGTAAGGAAATTTCTGTAAGAGAAGAGATGAGAGATAGGACTAGTGATACAGTTTCATTTTTAAATGCAGTCTCACCTTTAACTGGAATGTTTTATTATTTATGGCGAGAAAAAAATCCATTTCTTACTCATGAACAAGCAATAAAAAGCCTGAAAGTTGCTATTGAGAGGAAGAATATAGAATCTCCTCTACAGGGAGCTTATTGGGGGAAAAGATTAACCGCCATTCGCAGGTGGTTAACCTCTGCCCCAGGAGAAGAGGCGGGGAGAAGTTTGTTATCTAACATGGAAGAGGGATATGGCCTAGATGGAAGAAGAGTAGAAATAGTAGATATGAGTGCGTACAATAGGCCGTCTAGTGCTAGAAGTAATACTTCAGTCCCTGCAGCATCAACACTTATTCATACCCTACATTTGGGAGAGTGGCAGATAGAATATGAAGAAGAGTCGCCTATATTTGTTTTGGGTAGTTTGGCAGAAGAGCAAGTAAAACGTATAACTGAAAAGACAAATAATATTGGTAATGTTTTAGGCAACCCTGCGGGGTTAGAAAAGAATTCAGAGCTCATTAAAATGCTGCTTACTCCCTCTCCAATAGAGGAACAGGAGAATTTTGAAGAGAACGACTTAGTTAATGAGGCTAAAGAGATTTATCTCATGTGTAATCCGCATCATAATAGTCCGCAGGCTCTTTTAGAATTAGATGTAGTCCGTTCTGCAAGAGTTTTAACCGGGGCTTTCAATATATTAAGAAGTTATGTTAAGGAGCACTTTACTCTCCTAGAAGGAGAGGTGGTGAGAATACAGCCTAGCTACAAAGAAAAAAGCAGGGCAGAGCAACCTCTCTCTGAAATGAAGAAGCAGGAAGATGTTTCCCCATCTTCCTCGCAAGGTAAAAAGCTAAACTTGAGCGAGTTAGAGGAATTGGAGGCAAAGTTAAATGAAGATATTAAAAGCTCTCTGCCTGAGAATATCGGTGAGCTTGATGTATGGCATAAAAAATTCCAAGAGATTAGGGATAATGCTATGGGTATGTGGAGAGCTCATGCTAAGGAAGAGGAAATAGTTAACTACTTACAGCAAGAAATTGATAGAATTCCAGAGAATTGGAAGTATAAGGTACTAGAGGCCATTGAGGAAGAAAAGATTCGTGAAGCAAAAAATGAGGTAAAGTCTGATCAGGAAAAGACATCATCTAGCGTTATACCGTCGTTAATTAAAGGGCTCGATATATTAATAAGTAATATTGGTAAGAAGAAGAGTGAAAAGGAAAGGGAAACACAATTAGGTGAAAGAGTAGTTGGAATAGAAAACGATTATACCCAGCTTGAGCATGAGGTTGATTTGCTATTCTCTGATAATAAAGAGAGACCTATATCTAAAGACAAAAAGCATGATGGCGGCTCCTCAGGAGTGCCTAGCGGTATAGTTTCACCAGTTGGGGGTATTCCTTCAGCTTCGCCTCTTAGCATCACAAGGTAAGCAAACTACTGCTTCACAACCTCGTGGTTAGCTTTTAAACTAGTTCCCATATTAGAATTTATGGGCCTTGTTAGAAGGCAGGGCTCATAAATCTCTAAAGCCCTCTTTAATTTTTAGGCCTCTTTGGCAATTCTACAAAATTCTTCAATCGTCAAATTTTCGGCACGCAGTTCTGGCTTGATTCCAGCGTTTTTTAAAATTTCTTCGGGATTTACAAATACACCCTTCAATGCTGATTTGATCATCTTGCGGCGTTGATTGAAGGCAGCAGCGACAACTTTTTCCAGCTTTTTAAATTCAATTTCTGCTAGCGGTTTGTGGCGTGGAATTATTTCCACGATTGCCGAAGTAACTTTAGGGGGCGGGGTGAAAACAGATTTGTTCACTGTAAAAAGCATTTTGGTATGGCATAAAAAATTCACCATCACGGCAAGCCTGCCATAGTGCTGCTCGCCAGGTTTCGCCGTTATGCGCTCCACAACTTCTTTTTGCAGCATCAAATGCATGGAAGAAATGTTATCAGCAATTTTTAGCCATTTAAAAATTAGAACTGTGCCAATGTTATAGGGCAGGTTGGCGATGATTTTAAATTTATTTTTAGGGGCAGGGGATTGAGCACAATTATTGAGGCCGAAGATTTTAATTTCGTCAATTTCCAGGGCATCACCATCAATTATTTCCAACCGCTCCTGATAAAATTCTTTTAATTCGGCAAGCGCGGTTAAACATCTTTTATCTTTTTCAACGACAATCAGATTTTTGGCGCCCGCATCCAAGATAGAGCGCGTTAGGCTTCCGGGTCCAGGGCCTATTTCTAATATTTCGTGAGAGCTTAAATTGCCGGCAGCGCGGGCAATTTTATCGGTAAAATTTTTATCAAGGATGAAATTCTGCCCCAGCGATTTCTTAGCATCGAGGCCATATTTTTTGATGAGGTCAGAAGTGGAGGGAAGCATGAAGAGTGCGCTTAGTGCATAGTTCTTAGTTATAATAAACTAAACTATGCACTAAGCCAAATTTATTAAATTATTTCCCCTGCTTCAACAAACTGATATCTCAAAGCATCAGCCACGGCTCTGTAAGTAACTTTGCCGTTAATTATATTAAGGCCGTTTCTAAGATGGATATCTTCGGATAAGGCTTTTTTATAACCTTTGCCGGCAAGTTCTAAAGTGAAAGGCAGAGTGGAATTCTCCAAGGCCTGGGTAGAAGTTCTGGCAACTGCACCTGGCATGTTGGTTACACAATAATGCACTACATCATCAACAATATAAGTTGGATTACTGTGAGAAGTTGGGCGGCTAGTTTCAAAGCAACCACCTTGATCAATTGAAATATCAACCATTACTGCGCCTTTTTTCATTTTTTTAACTGTGGCAGAAGAAACTAATTTTGGAGCAGCAGCGCCAGGGATCAAAACAGCGCCAATCACTAAATCAGCATCAATAACATTTTTTTCGATATTTTCTATTGAGGCGTAAAGCACTTCTGCCGAGCTGCCGAAAATATCGCATAAATAACGAATGCGTGATAAAGATTTATCAAGGATCACTACTTCTGCACCCATGCCAATAGCCACTTTAGCGGCATTAGTTCCAGAAACCCCGCCGCCGATGATTGTAACTTTTCCGCGGGCAACGCCAGGAACTCCACCAAGAAGAACACCACGGCCGCCTTGCGATTTTTCCAAAGCTTTGGCACCGGCTTGAATTGATAGTTTTCCGGCAACTTCACTCATTGGAGCAAGAAGTGGAAGAGAGCGATCAGGAGCGCTCACTGTTTCAAAAGCAATTGCCACGCAGCCTGATTTAATCAGCATTTCTGTAAGATATGGCTCAGCAGCTAGATGCAAATAAGAGAAAATAATTTGTTCTTTACGAATCATTTCGCACTCAGATGGTTGTGGCTCTTTCACTTTCAAAATCATTTCAGCTTTTTCATAAACTTCTTTAGTAGAAGAGGCAATCTTGGCGCCGGCGGCGATATATTGCTCATCAGTAAAATCGATTGCCGAGCCCGCATCTTTTTGCACCAAAACCTGATGTCCCGCGTTAACTAATTCGCGCACACCAGAAGGAGTTGCGCCCACGCGATATTCATGATCTTTAATTTCTTTCGGAATGCCAATTAGCATAATGTCCTCTTTAATGTGTTAAAAAAATTTTTACCCCTCACCCAATTTATCTTCTGTAGGGCAGGAAGGCTGGGATGAGGGGTAAATTTAAATAATATTGGAAACCCTAATATTGGAAACTTTGATGATGCTGCTTTCTGGTGAGGTCAAACTAGGGTGTAATACATACTCGAATTGAAAAGCTTTTTTGGCAAGTTCAATTTCTTCAGGTAAATTTCGGCCCTTTAAAAACAGACAATAGCCATCTTTTTTCAAAAATTTCTGGGCGTAGGAAAGTAATTGATCAAGTGGCGCTAAGGCTCGAGATACTATGCAATCAAATTCAATTGCAGATAATTTTTCCAATGGAGTTTGATGAATAAAAACACGATTAGGAGAAAATAATTTAGCGCGTCGCAAAAATTCCGATTTGCGAAAAGCTTTTTCAACCAAATGAATTTCGCGTAAACCCAAAATTGACAAGATCAAACCAGGGAATCCAGCGCCTGAACCGAAATCAGCAAATTTGGCATTTTTGTTTTCAATCAAACGCCAAAGCTGCGCGGAATCAAGAATATGGCGATCCCAAATGTCAATGATGGTTGATTTTCCAATAAAATTAAAATTCTGATTCTCACTCAGAAGCAACAAAACAAAATCTTCTAAATTTTTGATTTGAATATTAGTGAGTGGGCAAAATTTTCTAATTTCGTTTAAAGCGGCGTTCTTTTTGATTTCTAATTGCATAGATTTAGACTTGGGCAAATCACCAAATGCAGTCATTGGATGACAAGCCCTTTAAAATTTCTAAAAATTTTTAATGAATAAATTTAAAGGTAGGGTTTGAAAATTTTTAAACTTGACCAGGCCAACTTGCAAATATAAAAATTTCTCTCAACCAATTCCCCAATTCCCCAAATAAATTTCCTAAAAAACATATATGAAAATTTCTACAAAAGTTAAAAAGATTTTGTCGTGCTATGAAAGTGATAATCCTGGCACTAAAGCCTCTTTGGCTCGCATTTTGATGCATGGTAAACTTGGCGGAACGGGAAAAATGGTGATTTTGCCGGTTGACCAAGGTTTTGAGCATGGGCCGGATAGAAGCTTTGCCGTAAATCCTGATGCTTATGACCCTCATTACCATTTCCAATTGGCAATTGATGCAGGTTTAAGCGCTTATGCTGCGCCACTTGGCATGATTGAAGCTGGCGCTGATAGTTTTGCTGGTGCAATACCAACTATTCTAAAAGTTAACAGTTCGAATGCTTTACATAACGGCGGAACTGCTCCTCATCAAGCCACAACTGCTTCGGTGAAAGATGCTTTACGCCTTGGTTGCTCAGCTATCGGCTTCACTATTTATCCAGGCTCAGACGCTGCTTTCGACATGTTTGAAGAAATTCGTGAAATGGCAGAAGAAGCAAAATCTTATGGTTTAACTGTGGTTATTTGGTCTTATCCTCGTGGTGGTGATCTTTCAAAAATTGGCGAAACTGCCATGGATATTTGCGCTTATGCCGCTCACATTGCGGCCTTGCTTGGTGCCCACATAATAAAAGTTAAACCACCAACCCAAGCCCTTGAAAGCCTTGAAGCAATAAAAGTTTACGAAAAATTAAAAATCTCAATTAACAGCTTGGAAGACCGCGTAAAACATGTTATGAAAGCAACTTTCAATAACAGAAGAATCGTAGTGTTTTCTGGTGGTACAGCGAAAAGCGAGGATGATATATATAACGAAATTCGTGAGATCTATAAAGGTGGCGCGAATGGCTCTATCATTGGCCGCAACACCTTCCAGCGCCCAAGAGGAGAAGCGTTGTTGATGTTGGAAAATATCATCAAAATTTATCAAGGAAGATTCTAAAAATTTTCTTCCGCGCTGGTTTGGCTTATAAATGCTGCCCAGCGCGGACTAGAACTATGCCGATTCTCACAGTAAAAAATCTCTCAGTTTCTTTTCAAAATCACCCCACTTTAAGCGGCATTTCATTTCAATTATATCCCAAAAAAATTACTGCCCTTGTTGGCCAAAGCGGTTCTGGAAAATCAACGGTAGCGCTAGCTATAACAAAGCTTGTGCGTAAGGCTGAAATTAGCGGTGAAATTATTTTTCAGGGGGAAAATTTACTTAAATTTAGTGAAAAAAAACTTTGCACCATTCGGGGCAAAGAAATTGGTTTTATTTTTCAAGACCCAGGCGCCTCTTTAAATCCTCTGCATCCAATTGGCAAGCAAATCGCTGAGGCAATTACTATTCACAATCCAAAAATTTCTAAAAAAAATCTGCAAAGCCGGGTGGTGCAATTGCTGACAATGGTGGAGTTGGAGAATTTTATCACCAGGCTTGATGATTATCCTCACCAGCTTTCCGGCGGCCAGAAACAACGGGTGATGATTGCAATTGCTATGGCCAATAATCCCAAAATTCTAATTGCGGATGAGCCAACCACAGCGCTGGACTCTGTGGTTCAAAACGAAATTTTGGAATTGCTTTTACGGCTGAAGAATGAAGTGGGAATTGGCATTTTATTTATCAGCCACAATTTGCGCATAGTGAAAAAAATTGCTGATGAGGTGATAGTTTTAAATGAAGGAAAAATTGTTGAGCGCGGTAATATTGAAGAAATTTTTTCTCATCCAAAAAATGATTATACAAAGCTGCTTATTAACGCGGTTCTAAAGCATAAAAGGCCTGCAAAGAGAGACCCAACTGAAGAAATTTTATCGGTAAAAAACCTTTCGGTAGTCTATAAAATTAGAAAATCTTTTTTTAAAAAAGAGAATTTTTATGCCAATTCCAACATTAATTTTTCGCTGCAAGCAGGAGAAAATTTAGGGATAATTGGAGAAAGTGGTTCGGGGAAATCAACAATGGCTTTGGCCTTATGTAATCTGATTTCGCATCAAGGAGAAATAATATTTTTTGGCAAAAAAACCTGGCAAAAAAACAATTTTGATTTGCACCGTGATATTCAAATTATTTTTCAAGACCCATTTGCCAGCCTCAATCCCCGCATGACCGTGCAAAATATAATTGAAGAAGGCCTGTTGATTCATGGTATTTACAGAAAAATTGATCCAATCATGGATAGCCTTCACCTTGATTTGAAACTCAAAAGCCGCTATCCGCATGAGCTCTCTGGCGGCCAGCGCCAACGTGTTGCCATTGCCCGCGCTTTAATTCTTGAGCCAAAAATTTTAGTGCTTGATGAACCCACTTCCGCACTTGATGTTTTTACACAAAATGAAATTCTGAAATCACTTTTAGAAATCCAGCAACGCCAAAAAATTTCTTATATTTTGATTTCTCACGATTTGGATGTGGTAACAGAAATTGCGGATAAAATTATTATTTTAAGAGCTGGACAAATTGTGGAAAATGATGCATAGTGCCTGACATATAGCAGATAAGCATAAGACCAACCAAGCACTAAGCAGCAAGCACTTAAACATAAAATGAAACAACCAGAATTACTTCTCCCTGCCGGCAATCTTGATCGCCTGAAAACCGCAATTCTTTATGGCGCTGATGCTGTTTATTTAGGCACGCCAGATATGTCGCTGCGTGTAAAATCAGGTTTTACTTTAGAAGATGTGGTCGAAGGTATAAAATTCGCCCATTCTTACGGTAAAAAAGTTTATCTCACTCTTAATCTTTTTTCTCATAATAAAGATATCGAAAAATTGCCGCAATTTATTGAAACTGTAAAGGCGGTGAACCCTGATGGTTTGATTATTTCTGACCCGGGAGTTTTTAATTTTGTGAAAGAGCACGCACCGAACCTTGAGCTGCATATCTCAACGCAGGCTAATGTTTGCTCGTGGTTGACAGTTGATTTTTGGCAAAAACAGGGGGCGTCGCTGGTGGTGATGGCGCGTGAAGTCAGTTTTGAAGAGCTCAAAGAAATCCGTGAAAAATGTCCGAATATTAAATTGGAAACTTTCATCCATGGTTCTATGTGCATGACTTATTCGGGCCGCTGTTTGCTTTCGAATTTTATGGCTGAACGTGGTGCTAACCAAGGCAGCTGTGCTCATTCATGCCGCTGGGGCTATAAGTTGAAAATCAAGCTTAAAGACAACACCGAGCATGAAATTGAAATTAACGAAGATAATAAAGAATTATTCGATTTTTTCCTTGAAGAAGAAATACGCCCCGGCCAATTGCTGCCTTTCGAAGAGGATGTTCACGGCTCTTACATTTTAAATTCCAAAGATCTTTGTTTGTTGCCGAAGCTTGATGAATATATCAAGCTGGGCCTTGATTCCTTCAAGGTTGAAGGGCGCAATAAAACTGAATTTTACGTTGGTTCCGTAGCACGGGTTTATCGCGCAGCGATTGATGATTACATGCGGGATCCGCAAAATTGGTGCGCTGATGATTATATGGATGAAATCAATGCTGTGGCCAACCGCGGCTATACTTTGGCCTTCCATGAAGGGCGCCTAACTAATTTGGCTCATGATTATGAAAGCACCGGCTCGACTTCTTTTTATGAATTTGCCGGAAAAATTGTTGCCTGGGAAAATGATGATATGATCGTTGAAGGCAAGAACCGCCTGGACGCGGGTGATGTTTTAGAATTTTTATCGCCTTTCCAAAGAGAGCCAATTTTGCTGCGCATTTATGAATTTCAGCATGCTAAAGACGGAAAAATTACTGACAAATTGCACGCTGGCCAAAAGCCTCAAATCCGCATTCCTACTAGTGCTTTCCACCTTTTTGAAAAAGAACAATTAAAAAAATTACTGCCCCCACTTTCTTTGATTCGCAAAGAAAAAATGAATATTGAATCAGAAAAATTGAAAGTGGAATCGCGCCAACTATCGCATCAGTTGGAAGCTGGTGAAGTGCGTCAGGAGAAATATGAAAATAAACGTCAAAAATATTTCGCTGCTCTTGAGATTTCTGACCAACAAATTGTTCCAAGGACACCTCGAATCGGGCTAGAAGGCTGTTGCGGTAAAAGTTGCAACGGCTGTTTAATTTTCTGGCACGATGAAAAATATGCTAAAGCCCGCGAAATCGCCAAAACAAAAAAGATTGGCGAGATGTTGGCCAAGACAGTAAGGGAGTAGCGAATTTCAGCAAATTAAAATCGAAAATGAAAAATCCCCTGGTTATTGCAATCGACGGCCCTTCTGCTTCAGGAAAGGGCACTTTGGCCAAAAAAATAGCCGCACATTTTGGCTTGGCTTACCTCAACACAGGTGCGCTTTACCGCCTGGTTGCTTTACGAGTTATTGAAAAAAAGATCGATCCTAACAATTTTGACGATAAAATTTCTGATCTCACCCAGCTAATCAGCGAAAGTGAGTTGGAAAATGAAAAATTATTTGGCGAAGATGTTGGAGCGGTTGCTTCAATAATAGCGAAAAATAAAAAATTACGCGCAGCACTTTTTGATTTTCAATTACGTTTTATTGCGGAAAGCAAAGAGCAAAAAAACGGCTGCGTGCTTGATGGGCGCGATACTACTACGGTTATTTGCCCTGCAGCTGATTATAAATTTTTTGTTACCGCTGATGTTGAAATCAGAGCCAAGCGGCGCTTTGCTCAACTACCAAACGCTTCTTACGAAAAAATTTTAGCACAATTAAAAAAGCGCGATGAAAATGATTTTAATCGCCCCGAATCGCCCCTCAAAATCGCTGCTGATGCTGTGGTAATCGATAATGGAAATTTATCGATTGAGGAGGGGTTTCAAAAAATGCTCCATCTCATAAATGGCTCCAGTCATAAGGCATAGTGATAGCTAGAGGAAAAAAACACCGCCGCTGTCATAATATCTTACAAAAGAGCCCTTAGTCTTGATTATTAATCATTTAAAAAATGCAAAACTTACAAAAAATCTCTCGTTGTTTAATCTCTGTTTCCGAAAAAAGCGGAGTCGTTGAACTGGCTAAATATCTGGTTTCAAGCGGTGTTGAAATAATTTCCACTGGGGGCACATATAAACTTTTGTGCGACAATAAAATCGCCGCCAAAGACATTTCTGAATTTACCAGTTTTCCGGAAATCATGGATGGGCGTGTGAAAACACTGCATCCGAAAGTTCATGGCGGATTGCTTGCTGTGCTTGATAATGCCATGCATGTAAATCAAGCCAAAGAAAATGGCATCGAACCAATCGATCTTCTAATCATAAACCTTTATCCTTTCGTAGAAACCGTAGCCAAAACTTCTGATGAAGAAGAAATTATTGAAAATATAGATATAGGCGGCCCAGCAATGGTGCGCTCTGCGGCCAAAAATTTTGCTTATAAAACTGTGATTACCTCTGTCGATAATTACCAAAATTTGATCTACGAAATGAATAAAAATAGCGGCGCCACTTCTTTTGAATTTAGGAAAGATATGGCGGCGCAGGCCTTTAGAAATATAGCCGATTACGACATCGCTATTTCACAATGGTTTAATAAATCCGATTTTTTGCTGCGCGGCCATTTGAAACAAAGCCTGCGTTATGGGGAAAATTCCCACCAAAAAGCGGCGCTTTATGCCATAGAAAATTCTGGGATCGTGGGGGCAAGACAGTTACAGGGTAAAGAGCTTAGCTATAATAATCTGAATGATTCTGACGCTGCTTACAACTTGGTTTTGGAGTTTGATAAACCCGCTTGTGCCATCATTAAACATGCCAATCCATGTGGCGTGGCGCTTGGCGGTAATTTACTTGAAGCTTACAGTAGCGCTCTTTCTGCGGATACAAAAAGTGCTTTTGGTGGTATTGTGGCCCTTAATGGAGAAATTGACGAAGTCTTAGCACGTGAGCTTTCGAAGATGTTTTTTGAAGTGATTATTGCCAAAGAAATTGATGAAAAAGCGGCGGAGATTTTATCGGCAAAAAAAAATCTACGTTTGCTTTTGGCCGATTTTAAAAAATTAGCAGGAAACCAAATAAAATCTGTTTCTGGAGGCTTTTTGGTTCAAGAGCTTGATCAAAAAACCATCACAAAAAATGATTTAAAATTAGTTAGTAAAAACGCGGCTTCTGAAGAAGAAATTGAGCAATTAATTTTTGCCATGGCGCTGTGCAAACATGTGAAATCAAACGCTATTGTGGTGGTACAAGGTTTTCAAACTGTGGGGCTTGGGGCAGGGCAGACCAGCCGTGTTGATGCTTGTGAAATTGCTTGCAAAAAAGCAGCGGAATTTTTTGATGGGGAGAAAAATGTTGATAGAGCGCGCGGGGGTTTATTAGCTTCCGATGCCTTTTTTCCTTTTGCGGATAATATCGAAATCGCCGCAGCTTATGGTATTAAAGCTATTATCGCTCCTGGTGGGTCAGTACGCGACGAAGAAATTATTGCCAAAGCAAATGAAAAAAATATTGCGCTTTATTTTATCGAAACCAGACACTTTAAGCATTAAAATCTCTCTTTCTTAAGAGCTAAAAATTATTATAATTCACCCAGTTATTAATTTTTTAAAGGAGCGGCTATTCTATCAAAAACTCTTCACGCTCATAACGAAAAAAAATCTGAACGTCGAAGCGTTTATAGATAATATAGAAAAACGCCTTAATAGCGGCGATTTCACCCCGACGAATTAGAAAAAGATCTGAAAAAACTGGAAGAGTTGGCAGCACAACATCCGCATTTAATTGAGCGAGTACGCTAATTAATGAGAATTTTTAATGAAAATTTGGCCAGGCTTAAGGTTAAAAATGATGGTGTGGCTATGGTATGAAAAAAGTTGTGACGGCAACCAAAGCAGGATTTGGAAATTTACAAGAACATGTTGCGCAATTTTTTGAAGTTCGAGCAGCTATTACGAAATTAGTGCAAGAAGGGGTGTTGAAATTATTCAACAAGAGAGGCGAGGAAATCTTTTAAGAGGCACTAATCTACAAGCGCAGAGTCTGGAACTCTAGCGTATGAAATGCCTGCAGTGATTCAAGTAGAAAAAACAAAATTTGAAGAAACTAAAAATACATTTAGCAAATTGGTGCAAAGCTTGAAAGGCCTTGGTTTTCAGGCCTCTTTAGAAGAAGTTGGGGTGGAAGATAAAGGCTTACCAGCGAATGATGAAAATATAGAACTTGCCTCAGAGGCTACCCTAAATAATAGGCTATTATTTATTAACTGCGTAAAATTTTTAAGGCCTGCTCATGCAATTCTTTGCTTGCGCAGGCCAATATTTTTACATTTGAATTTAATCCTAACTCTTTTCCTTCCCAGTCTGTTACAATAGCACCGGCCATCTTTAGAATTGGAATTAACGCAGCATAATCATAAACTTTTAGCTCTGGTTCAATTACGATATCAACAAAGCCACTGGCCAATAGGGCGTAAGAATAGCAATCGCCCCCATAAATTACGCCTCCAAGACGTTGGTATTTTGTCATGCTAGAAATTGTCTTTAGAAGCTCGGCATCATGGTCACGGAAATAACAAGGTGAGCTAGTACACATTACAGCATCAGACAATTTTACACAATTTCTGGTTTGGATTTCTTCGCCATTCAGCCATGCACCTTCTCCATCAATGCCAACCCAGCGCTCTCCAGTTATAGGTTGATACATAATGCCAAGAACTATTTTTCCTTTATAAGCTAGAGCAATTAGAATTCCAAAAAGAGGGCGGCCAATTATGAAAGATGAGGTTCCGTCAATTGGGTCAACTATCCAAACGAAATCCGACCCTTCATTTAAATTTCCATATTCTTCGCCAATAATTCCGTGAGTAGGGAAAGTTTTAGTAATTTCGGCGCGAATTATTTCTTCAATTTCGTGATCAGCCTTTGTTACGGGGGAATCGTCAAGCTTTGCTATTTCACCATTGGACAAGCGAAAATATTTTTTGGCAATTTTGCCGGAAATATCTGCCAAATGATTGGCAAAATTTATAATTTCTTTTGTTAGCATTTTTCAATTAGGAAAATTAAATATCTTTTTTCGTTTTTACTTCTGCACTTTTCAATCCTCAATCTTCAATTTATGAAAGAAAGAATTGCTGTTATTGCCGGTTTTAGATCGCCTATGGGCAAGGCCGGAGGGGCTTTGAAAAATATTACTGCTCATGATCTTGGTGCGCGCATTGTGAAAGAGGTGATTATTCGATCAAAAATTGATCCAAAAAAAATTGATGAGGTGATTATTGGTAATGTAGCGAATCCGGCAGAAGCAGCTAACATTGCTCGTGTAATTGCTTTAAAAGCAGGGCTGTCACAAGAAATTCCAGCCTTTACCGTACATCGCAATTGTGCTTCAGGCATGGAGGCAATGTCGCTTGCTTCCGCAAAGATTTTAAATGATGAAGCAGAAATAATTCTGGCCGGTGGTGTTGAATCTATGAGCAATATCCCGCTGCTTTTTGGTAAAAAAATGACACAGCTTTTTGCGAATTTATCTAGAGCAAAAAGTTTAGGCCAAAAAATTTCTGCCCTTTTGGCTTTTCGCCCTTCCTTTTTATCGCCAGTAATGGGGCTGGTTCAGGGGCTGACTGATCCGGTTTCAGGTTTAATTATGGGCTGCACCGCAGAAAATGTTGCTAAAGATTTTAGAATCACTCGTACTGAGCAGGATGAATTTGCTTTGCGCAGTCATCAAAAGGCCGAAATGGCGATAAAAAACGGTCTTTTTAAAGAAGAAATTATTACCGTTTTTAATAATGACGAAAAAAATTCTTTGATGATTGAAGATGATGAAGGCGTGCGGAAAGGCCAAAGGCCTGAAGATTTGACAAAATTAAAACCATATTTTGAGAAAATTACCGGCACTGTTACCGTAGGTAATTCTTCTCAAATCACTGATGGCGCGGCTTTCGCGATTTTAATGCGGGAATCAAAGGCCAAAGAATTAGGAATTACACCGCTTGGTTATATTAGAGAATATGCCTATGCTGGGTTGGATCCTTCGCGCATGGGGTTGGGCCCGGTTTTTGCTAGTAAAAAAGTTTTTGATAAATCGGGTTTGGGATTAAAAGATATGGAATTAATTGAAATCAACGAAGCCTTTGCAGCCCAAGTGCTGGGTTGCGTGAAAGCTTTTGCTTCTGATGAATTTGCAAAAAAATATCTGGGAACTAATAAAGCCTTGGGTGAAATAAATCCTGAAATTCTTAACGTAAATGGCGGGGCAATTGCCCTTGGCCACCCGGTTGGAATGTCTGGTGCTCGCATTATAATTCATTTACTGCGTGAATTAAAAAGACGTGGTAAAAATCGTGGTCTTGCAGCCCTTTGCATCGGCGGCGGGCAAGGCGGGGCAATGATTTTAGAAGTGAATTAATTTTATAATATTTAAAACAAATTAGATAAACTTACTTAACCAAATAATCTTATGAATATCGAAAAAATTTCTGTTGGAAAAGACGCTCCAAATCAAGTTAATGTAATCATCGAAGTGCCCATGAATGCTGATCCTGTAAAATATGAAATGGATAAAGATAGTGGGGCGATTTTTGTTGATCGTTTTATTGGAACGCCAATGTATTATCCATGCAATTATGGTTTTATTCCGCACACTTTATCCGACGATGGTGATCCAGCCGATGTGTTAGTGGTTTCTGATTTTGCCATTATGCCCGGTGCTATAATTGCTGCTAAGCCAGTTGGTGTTTTAATTATGGAAGATGAAAAAGGGATGGATGAAAAAATTATTGCTGTGCCTGCCAAAAAATTGAACTCACAATTTGAGAGTGTTGAGTCTTACCTCGACCTTCCTGAAAGCTTGATCAATAAAATTAAGCATTTCTTCGAGCACTACAAAGATTTAGAAAAAGGAAAATGGGTGAAAGTAAAAGGATTTGAAGGAGCAGAAAAAGCCAAACAAATCATCCAAGAAGCAATTGAGAGGGCGGGAAAAAAGTAACCCGCCTTTCTTTTATTTTTGACCTATACCGAACTTCTGAAAAATAACGTAAATATGAAACAAATTCATAATTAAGCCCTGGCCTTAAAGGGCCCAATCACCACTAATAACATAACCCAAAATAAAAATGAGCACCCTACAGGAAAGCGTCATCGCCAGGATGATTCGCCAGCAGCCCAACTATTTTTTAGCCCTTGCAGGGGAAGAGCAAAAAAAGCTATGGGGAGAATGTTCTGATAGAGAACAAAAATATTTAATCATAAGAATTGCATTATTCGCAAATAATCATCTTGCGATGATAAGAGCTTCCGAGAGCAATGAAGAAAATCTGAAGCGGCATATAGAAGATAATAGATGGCTGAAAATTTTAGGATTGATGATAGGTGAATATAAAGGCAGGCATATTGAGCTTAAAGGCCTTTACACTGAATCTCCAATAAGGGACATGGCTGTTTTGGCAATGTTACAAATTACCAGAGAGAATGTAGAGCTAAATAAACTAATAGAAGGTTTGACAATTGATGGCTATTCCATTGAAACGCTAGAGGCAATGAGATGTGCGGCTACCATTCGTATTAATAATCTAAAATTTAGAAGAAATATTTCTGGCCTAGATAAGAGTAAGAGAATAGAGCTTTTGTGTTCGTTAAGTGAATTATCGCCTACTGTTACTGCCTTGAGTATAGAAAGTAACAATATTGATAGCGGGGATATTATGAGTTCTCTGGTGGCAAGCCTTCCAAGAAATGGCAACCTACAAACCTTAAGGCTTAATGATAATTTTTCTTTGGTTACTAATGAAAATGCCAAAATAGGAATATTGAAAACCTTATCTAGATTACCGGCGAGGATTACTAAGTTGGATCTTGGGAATAATTCCCTCAATAAACCAAAATTATTAGAATTCCTTATTGGAGCTGTTTTGAATAGAACTAAAGTAACGAATCTCGCTCTTAAAAATAATGAGATAGGAAATAGCCCTGGCAATATTGCTGCTATTGCCATTGGATTACGAAAAAATTTTAGAATTACGCAGCTGGATTTAAGAGAAAACGGCATTGAACGAAGCCCAGAAGGCATGGAGGCTTTGGCTATGATGGTGGAAGGAAATCATAGAATTATAGAGGTAAAAATAGACTATAGCTTCGCCAATAATCTGAACAATCCTGAATTGCGATGCTATCTAGAAAGGCTAGAAGCGGCGCTAACCGCCAATAGCAGAAGATCAATAATAGAAAATTGTGCAGAAGAGGTTAAATTAGAAGTAAATGATAGCCATGCCCCTGGGGCAACAATTTCGCGGCCATCTTCTATACACCTAGCTTCTAATATATCACTTCCCTTGGTAGCGCCTCCCTCTCCAAGGCTAGTGCCATCGCCACGTTAATTATACTTCGGATCAACAATCTAATTTTTAAGAGGTTTGTGTGAGAGCGAAGTTTAAACATTGAGGCACGTTAAAATTCATCAATATTTTTTCCGGTAACTTTCTTTCCCAATGCATCATTGACCTTTCTTAATATCAGTTTTTCAGCAGCTTTTTCTAATCCTTCGCGGGCCTTGATAATTAGCTCTCTATGACTGCTTTCAAGGATTAGATTTTCTAGTTTTATTAATTTTCCTTCGATTAATTTTTTTTCTTCCGAAGTAATTATATCGTCTATATTTGCTAAATCTTTTTTTATTATAGCCAGGTCTTTGTTGCTTTCGTTTATTGCTTCAATCAATAAGCGATTTTCAATATCGGCTTGAGCATTTTTTAGCGAATCAAGCAGCATTTTTTTAATTTCATCCTTATTCAAAGAATAGCTGGGGCGCACGCTAATTTCTTGTTTTTGTTTGGTGGTTTTTTCTTCGGCAGTAACTGTCAATAGCCCATCTGCATCAACTTTGAAAGTAACCGCAACCCTTGCCAGGCCTGCTTTCATTGGGGGAATGCCTTTTATTTCGAATTCAGCCAAGCTGCGACAATCGGCTGCCAATTCGCGTTCGCCCTGTAAAATATGCAGCTTCATGCCTGTTTGATTATCAGCATAAGTTGTGAATTCTTTCGTAACCGAAATAGGAATGGTGCTATTGCGCGGGATTATTTTTTCAAGCAATCCGCCCATCATTTCAACACCGAGGGAAAGGGCTGTCACATCAAGTAATAAATTATTTCCAGCGCCGGAAAGATTATGGGCCTGCCAAGCAGCGCCAATAGCCACGACACGGTCTGGGTCAAGATTGGTTAGGATTTTCTCTGCGCCAAAAATTTCTGCTAATTTTTGTCTTACATAAGGAATTTTGGTTGATCCGCCAACCAGTATGACGCCTTTAATTTCTTGGCCTTCTAACTCTAAATCATCAAGAAGGTTTTTTGTTAGGGTAATAGTTTTTGTAACTTTCTCAGAGATTAGATTTTCAAATTCGTGCCGCGAAAATTCTCTCCCATTTTGAATATAATAAGGCAGGAAAATTTTTTCTTTATCGGATAATTCCTCTTTAATTTTACGGGCTTCCGGCAGGGTTAGGGCGGGAAATTTCTCAACAATCGCCTCATCAAAATCATCACCGCCTAAATGGTTGTCACCAGCAACACCAAGCACTTTAAAAACACCTTTCTGCATTTTTAAGATTGAGACATCAAAAGTGCCGCCGCCTAAATCGTAAACGCAATAAATTCCTTCAGAGGAATTGTCTAGGCCATAGGCTAAAGCCGCGGCAGTTGGCTCATTAACCAAACGCACTACTTCTAAATCGGCCAAATTTGCCGCTAATTTCGTGGCATTTTTTGCTGCTTCGTCAAAGTAAGCTGGAACGGTGATTACCGCTTTTTTTATTTCGGTTTTTAATTCTTTTTCAGCCAGCTTTTTAAGATGTTTTAATATTTCAGAAGAAACCTCTGCAGGCCTGACTTTTCTAGGGCCCACTATAATTCTTAATACTTCTTTTTCTGCGGAATTCTTATCAATTTTAAAAGAAAATCTGCCGTCTTTCACATCGTGAAAACTTTTTCCCATTAATCTTTTTACGGAAGAAATTTTGTTTTTCCTATTGCTACCATGCGCTTCTCTTCCTACAGCGACAACATCCCCAATGTCATCATAAGCAACCACGGAAGGGTGAATGTCTGACCCTTCCTCAGAAAAAATTTTGGCTTTTCCATTTTCAATAATTGCAACAAGCGAGTTGGTCGTGCCTAAATCAATCCCAATGATTATTTCTGAGGAGTCTTGATTATCAATGCTTTGTCCTGGTTCTTGAATTTTTATAAGTGCCATTAATTTAAATTTTCTGTTTACTGATTTTTAAATCTTCCAAAGATTTTCTTAGATATTTGGCTTTCACCATCATTTGGGCGCAGCCATTGATTTCAGAGGATTCCAAGGCTTGCATTGCTGAAAAAATTAATGCCTTAAATTCAGTATTTAATTCTTTTCTTAGCTTCTCAATTTCACTTTTATCTTTCATTTCGGAAATTTTTTCCTGTAACTCTAATATGCGTTCGAGTGTTGAAAGATCTACTCTCACGGCCTTTTCATCATGTAAGATATCAATGCCGTTTAGCTTCAAAAGATAGCAAGCCCGTAAAAAATCATCAGATAAAGTTTTATAAGCCTCGTTAATTGTAATTGAGTGGCTTAAGTCTTCCGCGCTTGATTTATCTGGGTGAAAACGATGTTGGAATTCGAAATATTTTTTTTCTAATTCGCTAAGATCAATGCTGAATTTTGTGGGTAGCAAAAAAAAATCAAAAAAATTTTTCATACTTTAAATGACTCGCCACAGCCGCAGCGGCCTTTTTCGTTAGGGTTTACAAAATCAAAGCCCGATGTTAGTTCATCGCTTTTGTAAACCATTTCACTGCCAATTAAAAACATTGCCACCTTTGGGTCTACGAAAACAGATACTCCATCGCGGATTACCACATCGTCAAATTTGGAAATATTTTTATCCTTTATTGCATATTCAATAACATAGCTCATGCCTGAACAGCCACGTGTGCGCACGCTGATTTTGATGCCTTCACAAGGCTCTGATCTTTGGGCCAGAAGTTCTTTAATGTGGAACAAGGCATCATCGGTGATTTTTAAATAATCAACGACTGCATTGCCGCTTGCAGTGAAATTAAGCATTGTTCTTTTTATAGTCCTTGATAGCTGCTTTTATTGCTTCCTCGGCCAAAACCGAGCAGTGAATTTTTACTGGTGGCAGCGATAATTCAGCAGCAATTTCCTGGTTAGTAATCTTTTCTGCATTATCAATTTTTTGCCCCTTAATCCACTCAGTAGCAAGTGAGCTTGAGGCAATGGCGGAGCCGCATCCAAAGGTTTTAAATTTGGCATCAGTAATTGTGCCATCATCAGCAACTTTTATTTGTAATTTCATAACGTCACCACATGCAGGGGCGCCAACCAATCCTGTCCCGACGTTTTTTTCCTCTTTCGAAAATGACCCAACATTTTGTGGATTTTCATAGTGATCGAGAAGTTTTTTTGAGTAAGCCATATATATTAATGTTTAGTTGTTAGTGTGATTTCCAATTAATGCTTTTTATATCGATTCCTTCTTGCATCATTTCCCATAGCGGGCTGAGGGCGCGGAGTTTTTCAACTTTTTCATTGATTAATTTTATAGCAAAATCAATTTCTTCTTCGGTGGTGAAACGACCAATTCCGAAGCGAATTGAAGTGTGCGAAAGCTCATCTTCTACGCCTAAAGAATGCAGAACATAAGACGGCTCAAGGGAAGCAGAAGTGCAGGCCGAGCCGGATGATACCGCTAAATCTTTTATAGCCATGATCATTGATTCCCCTTCAATCCCCGCAAAAGATAAGTTCAAATTTCCCGGATAGCGTTTTTCTGTATCGCCATTGAGATAGACGTGGCTTGTCTTCATGAGGCCTTGATAAAGTTTGTCGCTTAATTTTTTTACATGAGCGAAATCTTTTTCCATTTCAATTTTAGCGATTTCAGCTGCTTTTCCAAGGCCAACAACTAGCGGTGTTGGAGCCGTGCCTGATCTGATTCCGCGCTCTTGCCCACCCCCAGAAATAATGGGTTTGATGCGCACTCTTGGTTTGCGTCTAATATAAATTGCTCCAATTCCTTTTGGGCCATAGATTTTATGGCCGGAAATGCTCATCAAATCGATATTCATTGCCTCAACATCCAGGGGGATTTTGCCGAAAGCCTGTGCCGCATCAGTGTGGAAAAACACTCCTTTTTTACGACATAAAGCGCCAATTTCCTTGAGGGGCTGGATAACGCCGATTTCGTTATTAACTGTCATTATTGAAACCAAACAGGTTTTATCGGTGATGGCTTCTTCCAATTTGTTTAGATCAATTAGACCATTTTTTTCTACAGGTAAGAATGTTACTGCGAATCCTTCTTGTTCTAGGTCGCGCGCTGAATTAATAACACATTTATGTTCGGTATTAACGGTGATGATGTGGTTTTTGCCAGTTGTACCATAAAATCTGGCTACACCTTTAACGGCAGTATTATTCGATTCCGTTGCGCCCGAGGTAAAGAAAATTTCCCGCGGATCAGCGTTGATAAGATCAGCCACTTGCCTGCGGGCAATTTCAACTAATTCTTCTGACTTCCAACCAAAAGCATGAGTGCGTGAATGTGGGTTACCGAAATCTTCTTTCATGCATTTGGTAACTACATCAATCACCCGCGGATCCATCGGAGTTGTGGATTGGTAATCTAAGTAAATGGGTAATTTCATTTTTATCTTTTCCTCTTTAGTTAATTAACGCCTGAACAAACTCTACTGTATATTTCCTTCCAGGCGGCAATGAATTTTTCTATTTCATCAAGATTATTATTGAGACCTAGGCTGATGCGTATTGCCCCGCTTAAAAAATCTGGGTCAATTTTCATGGCGCGAAGCACGCGCGATTCCTTTAAACTTCCAGAAGAGCAGGCGGCACCTGCACTGACGCAAATTCCTTTTAAGTCAAAATTAATTACTTGCATTTGGTTGTCGCAATTTCGCATCGCAATATAGCTGGTATTAGGAATTCTAGCTACTTCTGTGGCAAAAATTTTGACATTATTGCCGGCAATTTTTTTTATTTCGCTTTCCATAAAATCGCGCAAGTTTTGTACTTTTTTATATTCGTCAATCTGATTTGCAGCCAATTTGCATGCTTCGCCAAAGCCAGCAATTCCAGTTACATTATAAGTTCCAGCGCGTTTAGATTTTTCCTGGCCACTGCCCAAAATAAGTGGGTTAATATCCAAGCCTTTGCGGATCAAAAGGGCCCCAACCCCTTGAGGGCCATGAATTTTATGGGCAGAAACTGAAGCGAAATCGACATTTAATTTTTCTAAATCGACTTCAATTTTGCCAACCGCCTGCACAATATCGCAATGAAATAGACCACCTTTTTGGTGAGTTAATTTTGCAATCTCTGCAATTGGTTGAATGGCCCCAGTTTCATTATTCGCCAACATCGCCGAAACTAGAAATTTACGCGGTTGCTGATTTAGTGCTTTAGTAATAGCTTCATCAAGAGCCGCCATATCAATCAAACCATTTTCTAGAGCACCGATTTCAATAATTTCTTTGTTTTTTGGACGGCAATTAAAAACTGAAGCATGTTCAATTGTGCTAAAAAAAATTCTTTCTGCATCGGCTCCAAACATAACCATGTTAGTTGCCTCAGTAGAGCTGCCTGTGAAAATCACTTCGTAATTTTGGGCATTGAGCAGTTCTTTTAAATTATCGCGTGCTGTATCAATAAATTTGTTGGCTTTGCGGCCCAGCTGATGAACGGCAGAACCTTGAAGCGGCATCTCGTAAAGCTCTTTCATCAAGGCAAAGGCCTGAGGAGCAAGATTAGTTGTAGAGTTGTGATCAAGGTAAATTAATTGCATATATTTTTTAGCGAGATGGAGGCAAGATATTGATAAATGCTGTTCTCCAACCCCTTCCATAATTGATGGGTTTTACATTTTGTTTTGGAATTACCACCTAAGCAATTCTTCTTCATGCTGCTGCAGCGGGTCATTTTAATTTGTTCTCCTATAGCTTGGATAATTGCCGCAATGGTA
This sequence comes from uncultured Rhizobium sp., assembly GCA_964502375.1. Classification (GTDB taxonomy): domain Bacteria; phylum Pseudomonadota; class Alphaproteobacteria; order Rickettsiales; family UBA1997; genus UBA2645. The sequence goes on from CAZCWN010000017.1 coordinate 23,037, forward strand.
ATTTCTTCTTGGCTTTTTCCAAGAATGTAACCTCCGCCTGGCCCTTTTACTGACTGAACAATCCCTGATTTTTTTAAGTAGGAAAAAATTTGTTCAAGATAAGAAAGAGAAATTTTTTGGTTGTCGGAGATTGTCAATAAAGAAACTGGTTTTCCTTCTTTATTGCTAGCGATCTCAATTATTGCCATTACGGCATAACGGCCTTTGGTGGTTAAAATCATAATTTTTTAGATGTTTAATAATGCCCCACTAATTTAGTAGGATATTATTAAACTATAGTATTTTGATGCTCAAGGGGAAATTATTGCTTAGGGGAAATTTTATCAAAAGGCAGAACGCCACCTTGATTTTAAACTTTGCAGCAAATAGGGTGACCCGTCTTATTTTTTATGGGGCCATGTCATATGGCTTTTTATTATTTTACTAACCTTATTTTGAAGCTAGGCAGCCCTTGCCACTAAAAGCTTCGATCCCAAATTTATGACTAACAAATTACATGCTAAAGAAAGTGTGCAAGAAAACGCTTTTGAACAAGAAAATTTTGCTGAACTTTTTGAAGAATATGAAAAAGACAGCCAAAAATTAGTTGAAGGAACCGTTGTTAAAGGCGTTATCGTTGGAATTTCTGACAAAGGTGTTGCCGTTGATATTGGTGCAAAATCGGTCGGTTTTATCGACATTATGGAATTTAAAAGAGATGGCGAAATCCATGAAGGCGATGTTATTGATGTGTTCTTGGAAAGATTAGAAAATAGAAGAGGCGAGCTAATTATCAGCCGCGACAATGCTAGAAGATACAATAACTGGCATTATTTAAAACAATGTCTTGAAGACAAAACTACAATTGAAGGAAAAATTATCGGTAAAGTTAAAGGAGGATATGCCGTAGATGTTAATGGAATCACTTGTTTCTTGCCTAGAAGCCAGGTTGATACCATGCTGCTTTCTGATGATAGTTTCCTTATCGGAAAAGTTGAAAAATTGCAGGTTTTAAAAATTGATGATATACGTGGCAACGTCGTTGTCTCTAGAAGAGCTATCCTTGAAACTCAACGCAATGTTGAAAAAGAAAAAGTTCTTTCAACTATTAAAGTTGGCGATGCATTGGAAGGTGTAGTTAAAAATATCACTGACTATGGTGCGTTCATTGATTTCGGCAGTTTTGACGGTCTATTACACTTAACTGATATTTCTTGGTGCCGTGTTAGACACCCATCTGAAGTTTTAAAAGTTGGTCAGCAAGTTAAAGTTCAAGTCATTAAATTTGATGAAGCTAGCAAGCGCATATCTCTCGGTATGAAGCAATTGCAGCAAAACCCTTGGGAATCAATTGCCCAAAGATATCCAGTGGGATCAGTGGTTAAAGGTAAAGTCACTAATATGACTAGCTATGGTGCTTTCGTTGAAATTGAACCTGGCATTGAAGGTTTGGTTCACGTTTCAGAAATGAGCTGGTTGAAAAATAGCTCAGCTCCAAATAGATCCATTGCTCCTGGTCAAGAAGTCGAAGTTATGATTTTGGATATAAATTCTCAAAATCACCGGATTTCTCTAGGCATGAAGCAATGTGAAAAAAACCCATGGCAAGCCTTTTCTGAGAAATATCAAGTTGGCGATGTTGTGGAAGGTGTGGTTAAAAACTTTACCGAATTTGGTTTATTTGTTGGATTCGACAGCGGTGTTGATGGTTTGGTGCATGTCTCTGATATCGCCACGGATGTTCCAGCTGAAGAAGTTCTAAAAAGATTTAAGAAAGACGAGAAAATCAAAGTAGTTGTTCTTGGAAGCAACTATGAAAAAGAGCGTATTTCTCTTGGTATCAGACAATTGGATAATTCTTCCTTCAAAGAAGAATTGGATAAAATTGAAGCTAGTCTAGTCGTTTCTTGCGTGGTTATTAATGTTAAAAAAGATTTCCTAGAAGTTGAGTTGGATAATGGCTTAAAGGCAATTATCAAAAGGCTTGACCTTTCAAGAAATAAACAAGAACAAAGAACAGAAAGATACGAAATTGGTGATCGCATCGAAGCAAAAGTTATACTTTTCAATAAAGTTAGCGGAAAATTGCTTCTTTCAATTAAAGACTTGGAATCTGACGAACAAGAAGTTCATCTTTATTCTGATTCTGACAGTGGCACCACAATTGGCAGCATTGCCGGCGATGTACTTGCTGCTTTAAAAGAAAAAGAAAAGGAATCTAACTAAATATTATGAAGACTTCCGACAATCTTGCCGCCCTAATTTATTTGAAAGGTAAGGTTCATAAGTGGAAAAATATCGCTCTTTTGCTTTTTATTTTTTCCACTTTGCTTGCCATCAAATTTGCTTTAGGTGACAGATTGTCGGACGGCCTGGTTGAAGGTCCTTATATTGCTAATATTAAAATTGAGAATGTGATTTTTGGGGATGATTATCGCAGTCGCGTTTTAAAAGAAATCACCAAAAATAATTTAATAAAAGCAGTCATCGTTAATATCGATAGCCCAGGTGGTGGAATTGTAGGAAGTGAAATTCTTTTTAATGAGCTAAGAGAAATAGCAGAAAATAAACCAATCGTAGTTTTAATGGGATCAGTTGCAGCTTCCGGAGGATATTTAGCGGCTATAGCATCGGATTATATAATTGCCCATAATGGCACATTAACAGGATCAATCGGTGTATTAATGGAGTCACCGGATGTTACTGATCTGGCCAGTAAAATTGGGGTTAAATTCAATAATTATAAATCATCACCATTAAAAGGCAGCCCATCACCATTCGAAAAATCCAATCCAATGGTTGATCGTGTAATTCAGGAATCCATTACTGATTCATATAAGTTTTTTGCAGATTTGGTTCGCGAAAGAAGAGGGGATAAACTCAACAAAAATTTTGCTAATATAATTTTTGATGGCCGTGTTTTTACGGGTCGCCAAGCTCTAGAAGCAGGCTTGGTTGATGAAATTGGCGGAATTAGAGAAGTATTGGAATATTTAGAAGCTAACAAAATTAATACTAAAGAGCTCCCAATCCGAGATGTTGAGCTTGTGGAGAGAAGAGAAAAAATTCTTGATAGATTTTTAGGTTTTCTACCATTTTTTAATCAGGCAAAATCTATGAATCATGGCAAGCAAATTATGGCTGTGATGCAATAATAGATTATAGATTGGTTTGAAAAGATGGTAGTATTCCAAATTTGTAAAAAGGGATTTGGTTATACAAAAAATAAATTTGCAGAAGAAGTGGGATTTAGCCTAACAAGGATGATTTATGGAAGCTCCTTTATATCGAAAAGTTGTAGAAAAAAGCTCTACTAAAGTTTTCATGAGACTATTTGAAACATTTCGAGATTTCGGTTTGCTATTTAAATTCCCATGATTAGCTTGCCCGCCCTTCCCGAATCTATTAGGGCCTTGTGATTAGTTTGAATCAATTATTTCTTTCCTATCAA
>CAZCWN010000018.1:0-23788 GCA_964502375.1 uncultured Rhizobium sp.
GTACAGATCAGATGTTTAATCTTATAGAGCAAGATCTCGTGACGACACTACCTAGAGCTTTCAGTAAAAAGAGAGTTAGGATTAAGTTCTTCCATTCTTCTCCTAGTAGAGAAGGATATCAGAGTATCGTCCTCCATAGCTAAGCCAAAAATATCAGCCCCGGCCTCAAGCAATATATTAACAATATTAACTCTGCCTTGGTGAACAGCAATTCTTAAGGGCGTTTGCGCCCCTCCCCTATTATTAACATTGGCTCCGGCTCGTAAAAGAGCTTTAACTATTTCTGGGTAGCCATAATATGTTGCTACCTCTAATGCAGAACTACAAGAAAGCGGGTAAAAATAATCATAAATTGGGCAACAGGAATTAGGATTAACTCCTTCCTCTAAAAGTTTGTTCACGCTTGCAAGTTTTCCTGCGCTAGCTGCTTTAACTAGAGCATAGTTGGCTGCATCCTCAATCCTATTAATAGAACTATTATTTCTTATAAGCTTTTTAGTTTTAGTTGATAATGAAGGTAAAATTGCCTGCCCGACACAGGACTAACTAAAATTTGTTCTATGGGCTTCAGCTTTCCTGAAACTTTAAAGTTAAATGAAACTTTTTGGCGGACTAGGGCTGAGTTTTGTTTATTCTCTTTACCCTATCCAAACCCTTTCACGCAAAGGGTAAATAAGAAGCTGCTCTAGGGCTATAGACCTTTTTCCTCCCCTTGTCCTTCTGATACTTCTCTTTGCATAACTATTAAATTTTGTGCAGTGGCCAAAGTGGGAGCAGAAGCAGGCATCAAGACATTACTTACTCTTCCTCTCTTAACTTGATGGGCTCTTTCCATCACAACCTCAACAACAGCAGAAGTATGGTAAGGGGTGAATCCGGGAATTGGGTTTTTTGCTAGGCTGTGAATTGTCTCAATTATATTCTCAGTAGGACGACCTCGGGCTTGTATTCCTGAAACTAAATCTACGATGTGGGAAAACAGAGATTGCGTTGAATAAGAAGCAAAAGCTGCAGTCGCTATCTTGGCTGCTAATTGTGGGTCTTGCTCACTTCCTTTTTCCGCAAACTTCCAAACTAATTCTGCTTGTAACATTCTTAATCTTTGAACCTCTTTTTGAACCTCTCCTTTATTAAGTTTATAATGCTCTATAATCCTATGGCTAATTGGGGAATCTTTTGGAAGAAGGATTTCTAGAGCGATTGCAGCATTGTAGCCAATTAAATAAATATTCCTACCAGCCAGCACTTCACTAATAGTTTTTATGTCTTCATCTTCACCTCGTAATGCCACTTCCATTATTTGAGGCATATTGCTCATGGCAAAGGTTTTAGTTGTCATAAATCTCTCATACGCTTCTCTATATTGTGGGATTAACAAATCTGGATTAGCACCACGTTCTAATAGGAGAGAAACAATCTCTACCGGTTTACCGGTAGAATACATATTTCCTTCATAAGTACCAAGAGCAAGCGCCAATGGTCTCCAATTCGCTTTTGATTGTTCTCTAATTTTTCCATAACGCACTGTAACAAGAAAACTCTCGAACTCTTCATTAAGAGCAGCCCCAGCATCTAAAAGCTCACGAATAGCAAACACGTTTCCCAGGCGAATGGCAAAATCAAGCACTGAAAGCCTTCCTATAATCTCAACATCTGAATACAAATAATCTAAGCTGGGATGGCTAAAAAAAGTGTACAAATCACCTCTAGCATTAACGTCTGCGCCTCTATTAATAAGCTCCTTAATTAAGCTTGAATCACCATTACTTGCCACAGCGTAATGTAATGGTGTTTTACCAAATCTGCCTCTGCCATTAATATCAGCACCTAAAAGCAATAACGCTCTTATAGTTTTGATACACCCTCCTTCCGCAGCACACATAAGAGCGGTTCTATCATATCTATCCATAGCATCAATATAGAAGCCTGATAGGGTTGAAAGACCTTCGATTATTTCTGTTTGCCCTTTAACCGCAGCATCTGTCAACGCTCGGGCAATGATTTTTTGGCGCCCTGTTACTCTATAAACATTTTCTCCTCCTTCTGGAAAATCCCGGTCTAGCGCGGTTCGTAAAGCAACCTCGATTAAAAACTCATCGCTCACTTCATTGTCATTACTTCTATCTTTTTCTTCTTGGAAACCATGGCCTGGCGCAGCTTGTAAAATAGCTTCAATTAAGAATTGATCGTTCATTTCAATGGCAAACCTCAGAAAATCAGCAAGCCCTTGAATTATATTTCCAGATTCACTTACTTCATTTACAAGCTGAATAGCTTTCCTTCTGTCTTCTCTTCTGTTTTCATCTGCGAGATGAGATTCTGTTATATGGGTAAGCATTGCAAAGTGGTGATAATAACTTTCCCTTCTGGCAGTAATAAGATTAAGAATTTCTAATCTAGGCTGTATTGTAAAAAGAGGATTAGAGCCAGCTCCTATCTCTTCAGCTTTAGTAAGATAATCTATCACCATGTTGCCATCATAATCTTTGGCAAAAATATCAGCTCCGGCTTTAAGCAATATATCCACAACTCTAACATGGCCTTGGTGGGCAGCGTGCATTAAAGAGGTGCTCCTTAACTGATTTAACACTGCAGCTTCAACATTGGCTCCGGCTCGTAAAAGGGTTTTAACAATTTCTGCGTGACCACAATATGCCGCTATATTTAAAGCTGGAGTACGAGAAATTGGACAAATGGAATTAGGATTAACTCCCTCTTCTAGAAGGCTCTTCACAGTTGCAATGTTTCCAGAGCGAGCTGCTTGTACTAAAGCGTAATTACCTGCCTCCTCAATACTATTAACAGAACTATTATTTCTCATAAGTTTTTTAGCTTTGGTTGATATTGAAGGTAACATTACGTGACTTGACCCACGCTTAACTAAAACTTGCTCTTCAAAGCTCCAGCTTTCCTGAAGCTTTGAAGTTCCTTGAAATTTTTGGGGAATAAGGGATGAGTTTTGTTTATCCTCTTAGCCCTTATTCACCCAAAATTCATTCCCTTTCACGCAGATGGCGAATAAGAAACTGCTCTAGGAGTATAAACCTTTTTCTTCTCCTTGTTCCTCTTGTTGCATAGAAACTAAATTCTGGGCAGTAGGCAAAGTGGGAGTAGACTCAGGAACCAGGAAAGGCTTAACTTTTCCATTAGTAATTTGATGGGCTCTTTCCATCATAACCTCGACAACAGCATAAGTATGATAAGGGGTGAATCCTGGGATTTTATTCACTGCTATATTGTGAATAGTCTCAACTATAGCACTAGGAGGAAGTTGCTTGCTTTGCATTGCTGAAACTAAAACTACTATGTTGTTAAACAGAGATTGCGTTGAATAAGAAGCAAAAGCTGCTGTCGCTATTTTGGCCGTTAATTGCGGATCTGGATCACCTTTTTCTGTGAATTTTAAAACTAAGTTTGCTTGTAAGGTTCTTAGTTTTTGAATTTCTCTTTCAGCACCTCTTTCGTCAAATTTATAGCATATTGTATATTTAGCCCTAATTAATGGTATTATATCCTCTGGGAAAAGGATTTGTAGAGCAAGTGCAGCATTATAGCCAATTAAAGAAAGAGTCTCATTAACATTGCGAGCAGAGCTTAAAGAAATACGGCCATTAACTCCTATAGGTTCATTGAAAGTTTTCAGATATTCCTCATCACCCCATAATGCCGCTATCATTATTTGATCCAAATTACTCACGGCCAAAGTTTTAGCTACCATAAATCTATCATATACTCGTCCAGGCAGGTCTGCTAGATTAGTGTGAGCACCGCATTCTAATAGCAGAGTAATAATCTCTGCCCTCTTACCTTTCCCAAGAAATTCTCCTCTTTCTTCATATCTACGCAGAGCAATATCTAATGGGCTATCATCCATTTTTGTTTGCCCTGTAATTCTTCCATTTGTTAGGGTAACATCAAATCTATCCTCCACTTCATTAAGCTCGACCTTACACTCTATGAGATCACGAACAGCAAATAAGTTGTTTGAGTAAATGGCATATTCAAGCACCGAGAACTTTCTTACTGTGAAAATATCTGGATATTGATTTCTAGGTTCTTCTCTCAAGCTTCTGGAAAAAACACACAAATCAGTTCTAGCATTAATATCTGCACCTCTATCAATAAGTTCCTTAATTAATTCTGAACCAACTTCACCTTTAACAGCATAATGCAAAACCGCCCACCCAAATCTGCCTTTGGCATTAATATTAGCCCCTAATCTTAATAATGCCCTTATTGTTTCTATATGCCCTTCTTCCACAGCACACATAAGAGCAGTTCTGTTTTTTTTATCCATAGCATCAATGTAAAAGCCTGGAAGGGTTGAAAGAGCTTCAATCACTTGCGTTTGCCCTTTAACCGCAGCACCTGTCAATGCTCGAGCAATGATTTTTTGAGACTCAGTTACTCTATAACCACTAACCCTTTCTTCGGAGAAACCCCTAATTGGTGGAAAAATATGCTCAATTAAAAACTGATCGTTCATCTCAAGGGCAAGCCTGAGGAAATCAGCAAGCCCTTGAATTATATTGCCCGATTGGAGCACTTCATTTGCAAGCTGGGCAACTCTTCTCCTCTCTTCTATTCTTATTTCATTTGCGCGAACATCTGCGAGGTCCTCTGCGAGATGGGCTTCTACTAAGCGTAAAAACATTAGCAAATGCTGGTGATAACTTTCAATTCTAGAAGAAATAAGCTCCACAATTTTTAATCTGGAGCTTCCTGTCAAACGAGGATTAGGACCAGCTCCTATCTCTTCCGCTCTAGTAAGATAATCCATTACCATATGGCCTGCTTCATCACGAGCAAAAATGTCAGCCCCAGCCGCAAGCAATATATTCACAATGTTAAGTCTGCCTTGATGGGCAGCACTCATTAAGGGCGTTCTTCCCGCACTATGTTGCCCATCAACATTGGCGCCGGCTCGTAAAAGGGTTTTAACAATTTCTTCATGGCCATAATATGCCGCCACATTTAAAGCTGTATCATCAGAAATTGGACGAATGGAATTAGGATTAACATCTTGTGCTAAAAGATTATTTACAGTGGTAAGATTTCCTGAGCGAGCTGCTTGTACTAAAGCGTAATTACCAGCATCCTCAATCCTATTAACAGAACTATTATTTCTCATAAGCTTTCTAGTTTTGGTTGATATTGAACTTAACATTCCGCGCCATACACACGCTTAGCTAAAACTTGCTCTTATGAGCTTCAGCTTTTGGGAAGCTTGGAAGTTTTTTAAAACTTCCTGGGAATTTGGTGGGGAATTCGGGCTGAGTTTTGTTATTCGCTCAGCCTTTATTCATAAAAAATTATCTAACTTTTACAAAGCTGCCGACTCCGAAGAAGACAATCTTGACCTCACTTCTCTTGGTGTGGGGCTATAACCTTTTGCCTCACCCCATCCTCCTCCTGTCTCGGATTGTTCTTCTGGATTTCTTAAAGTTTCTGCAATTGCAGAAGTAGGGGCAGGAGCAGGTGTAGAAACAAGAACAGAGCGAAGGTGGGGACTGCGGTCCCTTTTTGTCATAACTTCAAATATAGCTTCACTGTGTTCAAGGGTGAATCCTGGTATTTCGCTTGTGGCTAGGTCGTAAATAGCTTCCCCTACAGCGGCGAAAGTAATTTGCGTTTCCTCCGGCTGGGAAGCTAAAGCCACCATATTAAGGAATATGTCTTTCTTGGGGGAGGAGACAAAACCTGCTAAAGCGATCTTTGCTGCTAGCTCAGGATTTGGGTTACCTTTTTCTTCAAATTTTGCGATTAATTCTTCTTTTAGATCTTCCCATCTTAAAACCTCTTTTTGCCCTTCTCCTTTATCAAGCTTATATCTCTTTGTGATCAGCTTATTTATTTGATCGTCTTCTGGTAAAATTAATTTTAGAGCAACTGCAACATCATGGCCAAGAAAGCAATGCCCCTTATGAAACCTGAGCATATCATGATTATCGTCGTTTAATATTTCATGAAAACGTTGGGCAAAAGCTGCGTTATCTACATCTGGCTGAAGGACTAGATTTAATATTTCATTCCCTCTCTCACTAACGAACTGTTGATACCAGATAAGATCCCTATAGGCACTACGAAGAGTAATAGGCAGCGATTCAGTGTCAGCTCCAAGTTCTACCAACAACATCAGAGCTTCCATGCAATGGCCATACCACTGCCCTGGGCGTTCACCCATATTTACTTGCATATTAACAGCAAAATCTAGCGGACTACGGCCTTCCTCATTTTTAGCCGTGATATCAATTCCTGTTTCTGCAAGTATAATCATAGCTTGGGTATTATTGCCCATAATGGCATATTCCACTAGCGAATGCTTCCACCTCACCCTTGCACGATTGGGAATGCCTCCCCCTTGTGGCTGCTCTGGGATACGAACATGCCAATCATCAGTGGCAAAAACATCAGCTCCAGCATTAATAAACATATTAATCATTGCTAAATCACCATTTCCGGCAGCAGCATAATGAATCGGCCTGGCGCCAAATCTGCCTCTAGCCTCAATATTGGCTCCAAGCAACAATAATGCTCCTGCAGTTTCTGTATGCCCCTCTTCTGCTGCACACATAAGAGCAGTTCTGTCCTTTTTGTCTCTGGCTTCGATGAAAAAACCTGGAAGAGTTGCAAGAACTTCAATCACTTTTGTTTGCCCTTTAACCGCAGCATCTGTCAATGCTCGAGCAATGATTTTTTGGTGCGCAGGTACTCTTGCTATATAATATTTATCTCCTTCTTCTTGAAAGTTATGAGTTGGTACAGCCTGTAAAACAGCATTAATTAAAAACCGATCCTCCATTTCAGCAGCAAGCCGTAAGAAATCAGCAAACCCCTGGGTTATATTTCCAGAGGCTCTTACTTCCCTTACAATTTTTAAGAATCTTTTTTTATCTTCACTTCTGCCTTCATCTTCTAGAAAGGAACTCATTACATTTACAAGAACTTCAAAATGGTTGTAGTAGCTTTCCATTGCCTTGGAAATAAGTTCAAGAATTTCCGCTCTCTCTCCTATTGTAAAAAGGGGATTAGAAGGAATGCCTATCTCTTCTGCTCTAGTAAGATAATCTAGCAGCGTATTTCCTTCTCTATCTCTAGCAAAAACATTAGCTCCGGCCTGAAGTAGCATCTTTACAATCTCAATATAACCTTGATGGGCAGCAATCATCAATGGCGTGATCCCATTTTCATTTTTATCTATGCCATCAACATTGGCTCCTTCCCGCAAAAGAATTCTTACGATTAGCCCATAACAACATTGCACCGCTACATATAAAGCTGAATTGCCATCTCTAGGGCTTAGGGAATTGGGGCTAAGGCCTTCTCTTAACAGGGCTATCACTCTTCTATAATCACCAGAAACGATAGCTTTAATTAAATGTTCACTGGTTACGATATCAGTTATTTGGTTGGCTGCCCCTGTATCAGGTAATACACTATAATTATTTCCCATAAATTTTACCTTTTGTTAATATTAAAGTGCGAAATTGCGTAGCTTGACGCACGCTTAACTAAAAATCCGGCCTTGTACTCAGCTTTAGCTTTCGTGAAGCTTTAGGGTTCGAGAAGATGTTTATGCCAGAGCTCCAATCGAGGCTCTTTAAATTTTCCCAATCTCATTCCAAAGAATGAGGTTGGGAAATCCCTTTAGGACTATAACTTTTCTCTTCACTCCACATTGCTTCTGCTGCTTCTCTTGGAATAACTATTAAATTCTCTATACTTGCCAAAACAGGGGTCAGATCAGGCATCCAAACGCGATTAACTCTTCCCCGCGTAATTTTATTGGCCCTTTCCATCACAAATTCGATAACAGCAGAAGTATGGTAAGGGGTAAATTCTGGGATTTGATTTTTTGCTAACTCGTGAACAACAGCAGTTGTAGCTCTGGTAGAAAAGCGGTGAGCTAGCATATGCGAATCTAAAGCTCCGATATTTCTGAATAGAGATTTCGTTGGATGTGAAGTAAAATTTGTCCTTGCTATCTTGTCTGCTAATTGTGGGTTTTGGTCACCTTTTTTTGTAAATTTTAGAACTAATTCTTCTTGTAAGGCTCTTAATCTTTGAAGCTCTTTTTGACCATCTTCCTCATCATTCTCGTAATATTCTGTAATTCTGTGGCTGATTAATATATCTGGTGGCGGAAATAATTTTAGGGTAATTGCAGTGTTACAGCTACGAATATTATCATCGATAATAAATTCAGTAATAGCTTTCACAACATCTTCCTTAGCACGCGCTGCTGCTTCCATATTTTGAGTCATATTGCGAGTGATAGAATTTTTAGCTCCTATCATTGCATTACGATCTGATAATAAGTCTATTTCTACGTAATTAACATTGGATTGGGCCCGCACAAAAACTTCTTTCCAGCCACGCTGCATCGCGAGGGTTAAAACAATATGTTGCTCACCCCTTTTTCTAACATTAGGACTAACAGCTTGCGTTAAAAAATTACTTACCGCCGCAAGGTCACCCTTAATCTCTGCATTAACTAGCGCTTCATTTTCCATAACCCCTTTTTCTCTAATCAAAATATTCCTTACAAACTTTATAACAAATTTATAAGTAATTGTTGAATGATAGGGCCGCATTTATGCAGCCTGGAAGGCTCTTAACTAGTGTATGATTTTTATTCTCAAATGTTATCTGAGACCTTGTCCTAAAATTTAAATTTTTTATGGCAAGTAGTTTATTCTTAATTTGTCATTTTGGACCTATTACTCAGGGGAAAGCAAAAATTAGATCAGGGATAATTTTAAAAATCTTTAATTCAGGCCCAGGTAATAAAATCTTTCATCACGGTTTTTGTACCAGTTTTTTCGAAGGCAATTTCTAATTTATTTCCGTCTGAATTAAGAACTTTTCCATAACCAAATTTTTGATGGAATACACGCTTGCCTTGCACAGAATCAGACATAGCAGGCTTTGGACGAGGTGGTTTATATGAGGAAGAAAAATTGACGGGAGATAATTTTTTAACAGGAGAAGAAAAATTATTGCCGAAATTATTGCCAAAACTACGGGAAGATTTGTCTTCAAAGCGATTGCCAAATAAAAATTCTGAACCAAAAAAAACTTCTTCACAATTTAATTCACTCTCTGGCAATTCTTTCAAAAATCTCGAAGGCATTTGCATTTGAACATCACCAAAAACATAGCGGCTTTTGGCCCAAGATAAAACCAATTCTTTCTTAGCACGCGTAATAGCAACATACATCAAGCGCCGTTCTTCCTCTAAACCTTTGCGCTCGTCAATTGATTTACCACTAGGGAAAACCCCATCCTCAAGTCCAGGGACAAAAACCAAATCAAATTCCAAACCTTTGGCGGCATGCACAGTCATTATACTGACGGCCTCCTGCAAATTTTTTTCATCGCGCGCTTCGATTAAAGAAACATATTCTAAAAATTCCGTAACATTGGAAAAATCAGCTAAGCTATTAATAAATTCTTCAATATTTTCCACGCGCCCTTGCGCTTCCAGTGTTTTCTCGCTTTTCCACATTCCAATATAACCAAGCTCTGTTAAAGCAGATCTGGCAAGGTCGCACAAGTTTGCAGAAGAAATTTCGGCATTAAATTTTTCAATTTTCTCAATCAAATCTTTCAAGCTTTCGCGCGCTTTACCTTTAATTAAACCTTCTTCTAAGGATTTTTTTATCGCTGAAAAAAATGAAATATTCTCTTGTTTGGCTTTGGCATAAAGGCCTGAAATTGCTACATCTCCCGCTCCTCTTTTAGGAGTGTTTATGATTCTGCTTAAAGCCAGATCATCCGAAAGATTGGCACAAACTCTTAAATAAGCAATTGAGTCACGAATTTCCATGCGTTCATAGAATTTCATGCCACCAACAACTTTGTAAGGCAAAGAATTTTGGATAAAGGCTTCTTCAAACGCGCGTGTTTGATAGCCCGCCCGCACTAATATAGCGATTTCAGAAGGTTTAAATTTTTTGGAAGCAATATTGTGTTTGATTAGGCCAGCGATAGTGGCCGCCTCCATGCGGTCATCTAAAAATGAAAGAAGCCTTACTTTTTCCCCCTGCCCCGCTTCAGTCCACAGTGTTTTACCATGGCGCTCTTTATTATTGGAAATCACTGAATCGGCGGCCTTTAAAATGCGTGCAGTAGAACGATAATTTTGTTCAAGGCGGATTACTTTTGCGTCTTTAAAATCTTTTTCGAAACGCAAAATATTGGCAATGTTAGCACCACGCCAGCTGTAAATCGATTGATCATCATCCCCCACACAACAAATATTTTTGTGATTTTCGGCCAAATGCAAAAGCCAATTATATTGGGCATTATTGGTATCTTGATATTCATCAACCAGAATATAGCGCAGCTTGTCCTGATAATAAGAAATTACTTCGGGAGCTTGTTTAAAAACCGTTAAATTGTGTAAAAGCAAATCACCAAAATCAGCAGCATTCATTGATTTCAGCCGGAATTGATAAGTTTCGTAAACTTCTTTTAATTTGGGCAAAGCAAGATCAGACCCACCATTTTCAAGGCTCTGCGGTGTTATCATCTGATCTTTTAAACGCGAAATTTTGGCCAAATAATTTTTAGGCGGGAATTGTTTAGTATCGATATTAAGATCGCTCAAAATTTGTTTAAGCAGCCTTGTTTGATCATCATCGTCAATAATCGTAAAATCAGAACGCAAGCCTAGGGTTTCAGGGTGGCGGCGCAAAATGCGCGCAGCAATTGAGTGAAAAGTTCCTACCCACAAATTATTAACTTGATCGCCAATGGTCTCACCAATTCTTTTTTTCATTTCTGCCGCAGCCTTATTAGTAAAGGTTACAGCTAATATTTCCCAAGGCGCAGCCAAGCCGGAATTTATGATGTGAATAATGCGTGAAGTTAGAACGCGCGTTTTTCCAGTTCCGGCACCTGCCAGCACCAATACTGGGCCATTTGTGCTTTCTATGGCCTCTATTTGAGGGGCATTAAGAAGAGTCATTGTTTATAAAATTAATATTTTTCTGGATGAAATTCCTGCACCGGCCGTGCATTTGATTGAGTGAAAATGCTTTGTTTAATTATGACATTCATTTGCTCTTTAGAAATTTTAATTGGCGTTTTCATAATATACCATTTCACGCCCTCGCGGCACGGTGGAGTGGTGAAAGAACCGTCATAAAAAAACAACAAGTCTTTAGAATTAACAATTTTCGAAAGATCAACTGCACCTTCCTTTTCTTTGTCTAAGAGTAGTTGGGTTAATTGATTTATAGCAGAATTTTCTTTGCCAACTTCCAGAAAAATGGCCAGAATTAACCATTGCTCATCCTCACTTTTATGCGCAATTTGCATTTCCAGAGAATATGGCACGCCACTAACCAAATGCTCGCTTGGATGACGGAAAGATAAATAGCGTAACAAATATTTTTTCTTACCTCGAAAGACAAAATTTTTGTCATTAAAAATAATTTGCAGAGCATAATCTTTGCGCTGTTTTTCAACGCTGGAAAGAGAATAAGAAAATTTCAGATCTTCCTCTTTGAAATCACCTTTCACATCAATAGGTGATTGATTATATCCTATTTTACAAAATTTAAATTCTTCCTTAAGATCGCCCCAATATTGCGGCCCGCTATTACCTTTATAACTCCAGTTTTTCGTGCAGGAAATAGTAAAAATTGTAAGTAGGATTAGAAGAATTTTTTTCATAATTTTTTAGAAATTTGGCGGTTATCACTTAAGCCCCAATCGTGGCGACAATATGATAATATTATGTAATCAGTTGGTAGTAGATTTTCTCGCCTATATTTCTTTGTCTTTATAACAGACTCTATTTACCTAAAAATAAATAATTGCCAAAAATTCCAAAAAGATCACTAAATATCATGAGCTATAATTTCTATTTCTTCCAAAGCGCGCGCCGAATAAGCAGCTTTGCGATCATGCTTTTTGGTCTTTTCTTCCAGTGGCTCAAACAAACCAAAATTTACATTCATTGGCTGAAAATCAGAGCCTTCATGCCCACAGGTAATATGGTTTAAAAGCGCACCAATGGCGGTTTTGGCAGTTGGTTTTGAAATTTTTCGGCCAAAAAATTCAGCAGCAGTAAAAAGCCCTGCAAGCAAGCCCATAGAGGCTGATTCTACATATCCCTCAACCCCGCTCACTTGGCCAGCGAAGAGAATGTTCGGTGATTTTTTAAAACACAAAAATTCATCGAGCAATTTTGGAGAATTAATAAATGTATTACGATGTATGCCGCCAAGCCTTGCAAATTCTGCATTCTCAAGCCCAGGAATTTTTCTAAAGATCCTCTGTTGTTCAGGATATTTCAGCTTAGTTTGAAAACCGACGATGTTGTATAAAGTGCCAATTTTATTATCCTGGCGCAGCTGCACCACGGCATATGGTTTGCCTGGCCGATTTTTAGAAAATTTTTCAGCTTCATTTTCAGAGGGCACAATATGGGGATTAGTAAGCCCAACCGGCTTCATTGGCCCAAATCGTAGACTGTCACGACCGCGCTGCGCCATTACCTCAATTGGCAAACATCCATCAAAATAAGGAGTATTTTTTTCCCATTCTTTAAATTCGGTTTTTTCAGCACGCAAAAGTTCGTCGACAAAATCCTCATATTGTTCTTTGTTAAGTGGGCAATTTATATAATCTTTACCACTGCCCTTATCATAGCGCGATTGAAACCAGGCAAGATCAAAATTAATTGAATCTTTAAAAACTATCGGAGCTATAGCATCGAAAAACGCCAGATTCTCACATTCGCTATGTTTTAAAATTGATTGGCTGAGAGCATCAGAAGTAAGCGGGCCAGTGGCAACAATCCATTTTTCAGAAGAATTTACTGGCAATTCATAAATTTCACGCCGCGAAATTTTTACTTTATTTGTTCGTAAAAGTTCGCTTTCAATAAATTTTGAGAAACCCTCTCGATCTACTGCCAAGGCTGAGCCTGCCGGAATTTTGTTGGCGTCAGCGGAACGCATTATTAATGAATCAAGCAAACGCATTTCTTGATGCAATAAGCCTATAGCCGTGTTTACATCGTCACTGCGCAGAGAGTTCGAACAAACTAATTCAGCAAAATCCTTAGTACGATGAGCAAAAGTTTTTCTTTGCTCATCGCGCATTTCAAAAATTTCAACTTCAATTCCTCTTTTGGCCAGCTGCCACGCAGCCTCAGACCCAGCAAGACCGGCGCCTATTATGTTAATTTTTGTCATTTATTTAGGATAAAAAAGCCGGTGGAATATTTGAACAGTCACCGACTTTTTCTAGCTTTACTAGTATAAGCTACTCTTGCGCGCTGACCGCCTCAATTATACCACCTGTTATAACAGAGCCATAATTATCTGATGCCTTAGATATAAATTCTTCTGTCACATCTGGATCATATTTAGTGAAGAAAAAGCCACCGATAAATGGTATAATGCTTACTTCAAGCCAGCCAATCTCCGTCCAGGTTCTATCCATTTCTGCTTGCCTGAATTTGTAGTGATTGATGAGGGTGGTTGTGTAAGATTTGCCGGTTTTTTGGTTCAAAATATTTATATCAGTGGTAATTTTGGCGTCATAGCCATAGCCAATTATAGCTGGCATAAAAATTAAAAACCCCGGCCAATTAACAAAAAAATTGCTGGTTCTGCCAGAGTAATCAGCGTTGACTGCAATATTTGCCACATAATCAACTTTCTTTCCCACATAAGTGTTATAAGGAAAAATTACCTGATCAAACTTACCCGATGATCTTAAAGAATTAGCAATTGCTTTAAGATATTGTTGCCCTTGATAAGACGAATCTTCTGAGGATATTCCAATAGTCTTAGACCCCTGCAAAGGAGGCGAGGGTAAAACTCGATTTTCGTTTAGATTGGTTATTTCCAGCTTATGTGTACAAGAAGATAAGACAAGGAGCGAGAGTAGTAATAAGGGTTTAATTTTCATGGTTCTAAGTTTAATTAAATGATGAGATCGCAGGTTAGATTTATGTTCCAAACCTATGGCTTAAAAAAGCGGCGGCATTTAATTAAGGAACCTAAAAAGAATCAATATTTAAATCAAATCAAACAAACTTTTAATTGAGGTGGGAACGAAAGAGGAAACTTTACTGGTAGTGAATTTTGCTTCTTGGTCACCTTGTTTTTTTACATATTCATAACGAATTCCAAAAACACCACCACCCTGCCCGCCGGTTAATAAGCCGCTGATTACGCCACCAAATATTGGAATATTACCTATGCCAAAAAGATTGTTGATGACGAATCCTGGAACAATCATGCCCTTAATGTCGTAAGTGTTCTTGTGGAAATTAACTTCACCTTTAGCGGTAACGCCAATTTTGTAATTATTGGCGATCAAAGTTTTGATGTTTAAGATATTATCCTGCAGCGCAAAATCTAGCTTCAAGGAAGTAAAAATAATTTTGTCTTTAGAGAAGATTTTATCTCTTATCGAGGAAACAAGGGTGTCTTTAGCTAATTTTTTTACAGACGGATTATCATAAATTGTGATTGGGCTATTGATTTTAACTCCACCTTCAAAAATTGATTTTTCATCAATAATTTTATTTTGAATTTTTACTTTAGCATCTCCCCCGGAAATCACTTCAGAAATCCCAAAAGCTTCAGCCAAATAACCAACATCGCTGATCCGGCCTTCAATTGTTACAAAATCTTCTGTTGGTTTCTTGCCTGCGGTAAGAGAAATTATTTGTGTTTTATTGTAAGAAGCATTGATAGAGCCAGAGCTGCATGAGGTGGATATACAATTTAATGATAAGGAGAAATTTCTTAAAAATTTATTGCGGTGCAAAATAACCTTAGAAAGATTTGCTGTCACACGATGCTTCAATGGAGCTTTATCTTTTGTATTTTCAGAATTTTTAGAAAATTTTCCTTCAAGAAAGGGAGTAAGATTGAGCTGTTTTCCTTGTATAGAAATTTTTTGTGAATTGCTGGCCTTATCAAATTTATAGGAAAAGGCATAGTCATTTTTTCCAAAATTATAATTTCTAAGGTTAATTGACTTAAGCAGGAATGGCGTAGTTACAAATTCAAGGTCACCATTTATTTTTGCTAAAGAAGTTTTTTGATTTTTTATTCCATCCTCTTTGCCCGCCCTTTTTTCATGCATCTCTTTTTTCCACAAATTAATATTCTTTATCTGGATTGCTGATGGATTTTTGATGGCAACAGTCAAATCAAGCCCGGATTCAATATTAACTTTCTTTTCAACATCAAAGCTTTTTGCCGTAAGCTCAGCCGCTGTAAGATTGGTGCTAATAGCAAAATCGCTAGTTCCAAAATCTTTTTTACAATTTATCAGCACAGCACCTTTAAGATATTCATTATTAAGTTTTTCTGCCGCAGAACTAACAGCAATATATGATGCTTTAAGGTCAATTTTATTGGAGAGTGGAATACGAATATCAAATTCATTTTGCGAAATGCCATTCAGATATTTTTCGACATTCTTTGCAAATTCCTGATTCGAGCTAGCATGTTTAAGGCCATCAGCAGCGTGTCCTTTTGATTTGCCAGAAATTTTTAGTAATATTTGTTTTGCTCCAAAATCATCAATTTCTATCACACTTTGAAAAATTCTGCTGCTTAAGACAGTGCCGTCCGCAATTGAAATTTTCATTGACTCATTGGTGAAATTAGCCACACCAGAAAGGTTAGTTATAGTTGGAAAGTCTGGACTATAATTCAGGTTGAAACCAGAAAACACCACTTGGGCACTCATATTTTCTAATAAATTTTTTTCTTCATTTCTAACCAAAGAAAATCTGGCATAGGCATTCTTTACAATACCGCCGGTAGCATGGGTAATCACCCAATCGCGTATCCCATGTTCACCTAAAGCAGAAGGCCAAAATTTGTCCATTTTAGTGTTGGGAACATCTTTTAATTTGATATAAAAATCGAATTTTTTGCTTTGTGGATTTTTTATATCAGAAATCAAAAGCGACATATCCAAATGCGGCATCACCTGCTTATTTTGGGCATCAATCGTTGGCTCATCAAGGTCAAGACTAATTTCCGATAAGTTCAAAATCCCTTCTCTATCATTATATTCCCCCCCTATAGAAAGGTTGGAGAACAACATTTTTTCTTTAAAAAAATCTAAAAATTTAAAATCACCTTTTTTAGCCAGGACCTTAAACGAAATAGGCCCCAGCTCTCCTCCCTTTATAGAAAAAGAGGCACTCGCATTTAAAAAAGAGCTGATCTTGCTTAGAGTAGAAAGGTTTGGATGTAAATCAGCAATTGAGCTGGCATCAAAATTTCCTAAAGAAACATCACATTTTAAACCAGCTTGTTTAGATAATTGACAAGCCGATGCCATATCAGCTTGGTCTTTTTCATGGCCAAAAACAAATTTTCCTATTGATGAAATATATAAAACTTTCCTGCGAACTGAAGTACGAATTTGAACCTTTCTGATCAAAATTTCAGCGTTGGTTTTTTGTTCTTTAATTAACAGCCGAGCATTTTCAACTTCAATATTAGCAATTGGAGATTGCCCTCTGCGAATGGCGGTTAGCAGTTTTATTAAAACTGCAAGATGACTGGGCTGGTTAATAATTTCTTCTTTCGATTCCCCTATTAATTTTTGTGGATCATCAACAACAAATTCGGAATCACTAATTTTTATTTCACTTGGATGGAAACGCATCAAGAGGAGGTTAAACAAAGAAAATTTCAACTCTAATCTTGGAATTAGAAAGAGCTGCTTTTCCCCTTCTGTAGAAGTTGAATAAAAAATGTGAAGATCTTCGACCGACAATTTTAGGCTTCCATAGCGAGTGAAACTTACATAGCTATTACCTAGGCTGGCATCATTGCCGAATTGCTGTTTTACGGTTGCTTCAATTTTTTTGGTAACAAAAGGGATGGATTTTGGCTCGGCTGAGGCCAGAATTACAAAATAAGACAAAACAATTAAGCCAAGAAGAGATAAAGTAAGAGCAGCTTTATAAAACAAGCTTAGCTTCTTTTTTTTCGGCTTCGACGTATGTTTTTGAGAGCTGCGTTCGTGCTCGCGGTTCTGGCGTTCACTTTGTTTGCGGTCTGTGCTGTGTGAATGGCTTCTTCTCATTAGACCCTGTGGTTAGTTATTTTTTGTAACTTTTTATCTAGCGCTTTTTATTCAATCAAGTTCATAAGTTTTTTGCCAGTCTTCTTTATCAGAAAAATCAGGCTGCTCTTCTTTATATAAAATAAAATCTTCAATAGCCAAAACATCCATTTCTGTGCGCATGAAACATTTATAAGAATCTTCCGGCGTGTAAACAATTGGCTCGCCACGCACATTGAAAGAAGTGTTGATCACCACCCCACAACCGGTTTTTTCTTCAAATTTTTTAACTAAATTAAAAAAGCGCGGATTGGTTTCCTTGTGAATAGTTTGAATACGCGCTGAATAATCAACATGCGTAACGGCGGGAATAATCGAACGCACAACATTTAATTTATCGATACCAAACAGCGTTTCTTGCTCCTGGTTCATTTTTTTTGTTAGATTTTCTTTCACTTGCGCAACCAGAAGCATATAGGGGCTGTCGCAATCAAGTTCGAAATAATTAGCCACTTTATCGCACAAAACCGCTGGAGCAAAAGGACGGAAGCTTTCGCGATATTTTATTTTTAGATTCATAGTTGATTGCATTTTAGCACTTCTAGCATCGCCAATTATACTGCGCGCGCCCAGAGCACGAGGGCCAAATTCCATTCTGCCTTGATGCCAACCAATAACTTTTTCCTGTTTTAGGCTTTCAGAAACTAAATCATAAAATTCATTTTCATCCTTGATTTGCCTGTATTTAGCGCCGATTGAATCCAGATAATTTTTTATTTCTTCATTACTGAATTTTTTTCCCAAATAACTGCCTTTAATGTTGTCTTTCCCGCTTTCATGGCATTTGCGCGGATAATTTAGATATTGATAATAAATGGTTTGGGCTGCACCCATTGATCCTCCAGCATCACCTGCTGCAGGTTGGATCCAAATATTATCGAAAATTTTTTCACGTAAAATTTTACCATTTCCAACGCAATTCAACGCAACGCCGCCAGCCATAGTTAGATTTTTGCTGCCAGTTATTTTTCGTGCGGTTTTTGCTAATTTAATCATCACCTCTTCGGTTACATCTTGCAGCGATCTGGCCAAGTCCATCTCGAATTGCCCCAATTGCGTTTCTGCCCTACGTGCAGGCCGTTCAAACAAAGCAGCAAATTTGTTATTAGTCATGGTTAAGCCAACTGTATAGTTGAAATAATCCATGTTTAATTTGAATGAACCGTCAGGTTTAATATCAATTAATTTTTCTTTGATCAAATTCACATATTTAGGCTCGCCGTAAGGCGCTAGCCCCATAACTTTATATTCACCAGAATTTACTTTAAAGCCGGTGTAATAAGTGATTGCCGAATAAAGCAGGCCTAAAGAATGTGGAAAATGAATCTCTTTCAAAAATTCAATTTTATTATCAACGCCGTAAGCAATCGAGGTTGTGGCCCATTCGCCCACTCCGTCCATAGTTAAAATTGCTGATTCACGAAAAGGCGAAGGATAAAAACAGCTGGCAGCATGGGATTGATGGTGTTCAGCGAAAAGCAATTTTTTTTCGATTAACTCTTTGTTAGAGCCGATTTCAACCAATTCTTTGATAATCGTATCTTTCAAAAATAATTTGTGTTTTAGCCAAACAGGAATTGACGTTACGAAAGATTTGAACCCGCGCGGTGCTTCGGCTAAATAAGTTTCAATCAACCTTTCAAATTTCACCAACGGCTTCTCGAAAAAGCCAATATATTGCACTTGGTCAAGCGTGATTCCAGCTTCTTCTAGAACATAACTAACCGCGTTTTTAGGAAAAGATTCATCATGTTTTTTGCGCGTAAATCTTTCTTCTTGCGCAGCGGCTATAATTTCTTCGCCCTTGATTAAACAGGCTGCAGAATCGTGAAAAAAGGCTGAAATTCCAAGAATATACATTGGTTAAAAAAGCGTATAAATGAATGGTGCAACTGCCGAACCTTGTGCTACCACTAGCAACAAACCAAGCAAAAGCATGATGATGATAATTGGCAAAAGCCAAAATTTTTTTCTGACTTTTAGAAAAGCCCAAAGCTCTTTGATGAGAGACATATTGTTAAGTGATTGATATTGTTTATAGGGCCCTTTCACGAAAAAAGGAATAATTACTTACTACGCTTCAAAACAAGGGGTTGTAGCTCTCTAGCAATAATTTGTGCCACCAATTTTGAGCCTTCATTATTAAGATGAACTGAATCGTAAATATATTTTTCGCTTCCTTCAACCTTCTTGGCAAGATCAATTAACATAACTTTTTCATCACGTGCAAGCTGGCGCGTGACCTCATGAAACTCTTTATAAAGACGGCGATAAACATCATTAAATTCAGCCTCCCCACGCCCGGTTGAAAAATTTGGATCATTTTCGATACGGTTAACTTGTGTCATTAAAACCGGCTCAGCACCCAATGCCCTGGTTATTGCCACAAAAAGTTTCAGAATTTTATAATGCTCGGCCTTGATTCTTTCTTGATGTGCATGATCAGAAAACATTGCTACATATGGCGATTCGTCCCACTCATTACGTAGATTTCGAAGCTCAGAAATTTTTTTGCTAAAACAAGCAAGGTTGGAACGGCCCTTGTTGTGGTTCCAATAAGTTGCTTCGTAAAGCAAAGTTGACAGATCATTTATGTTATCCATGCGCACCACAATCTGCGGGGTTAGGGGGGCTATTTTATTCAATAAATTATTGATCGAGTGAATTGTATTATTACCACTTTTTCCGGCGTTGTAAGAATTTATTTTTTTATGAGTTTTTTCTTCCAAAAATCTGCCAACTAAATAAGGAAAACGATAAAGCTCATCAACCGTTTCGCATTCAGTGGTAGAACCGCCCAAGAAAAAAATATTCACATCGGCATTTTCATAAATTTTGCTTGGCTTAACAAAGCCGTTTTCGTCAGTGCGAAAAACATATTTTTCGCTCATAGCATAAGGCGGAACGCGGAAAGAATTTAAATTCGGCTTATTTTCGCGCATGACAATATGCCTTTTACCATCACATCTGATTTGATATTCTACGCGATCAATAATGCTATATTTTTCAGCATTTGGAGCATCTTGAAAGACGTTCAAATTCAAAATAAAAATCACCAAACCAATGAAGAGGGCATTAATGAAAAACAGAGTAAATTTGGAGTGTCTTTCAAAGAAGTTTTTTTTCATGGGGTTATAATTATGAGAGTTAACCTAACAGATCACAGTCTTACAATAATCAGAAGAAAAGCACCGTTGCTCTTAGTGGATTAATAGACGCGACAATTTGGATCATAAAGTTTTTTAATGCTAATTTATAGATAGTGGAAAGCGTTTTCCTAAGCAGCATTAAAATACTTCCGTTTTTTCAAAGGATGAAAAAATTGAGTAAAAAACAAATCGCTCTTAGAATTGATTTTTCATATCTCCCGGCTGGCTTTTGCGGTCAATAAAATAGCTGCTTGCGAAAGGATCAGCTTTTTTGGCTAGTAAATCTTTACCTAGCATTCTTAGCACAATTCCAACGGGTGCAAAAATTCCATAAAATAGAATAAAACTGATTATGAATCCGTTAATTTTGCCGAGAATATTACCAAATTTTATCCAGTTCTGGTAAAGCTTGATGCGCAAATAAATTTGGGGCTGAAAAATTGCCGTTAGAAGAAAGACTGAAGCAATCACGATAAAAACCATTGCATGGTTTTTACTTTTATAGGCAATAACTAAAAAAATTGCCGCCCAAATCAGCCCAAAAATTTTTAAATCCCGCTGTGAAATTTCTTTTTTATGCATAGTGGCTATTTTAATAAGCGATATGAGGGAACAACTAGGACCCCAATTTTACCATCATCTCCCAATTCAAGACGACAGCTCTGCTGCTCAAGCATTTTGCTAATTTGCGGCATATCAAGGTTTGCCTTTAAATCAATATGCGCCAAACCTGTTTTTAAATAAAAAATTATCGCCATTTGGTCGAGATGATCAATCATGAAACGCACAGTAATATTGGCTTCGAGATCGGTTTTAAATATTCCAGCAAAAATTTTGCGCAAAGCATCAAGCAAAACCAAGCGATCAATTTTTACACGCGGCAATAATGCTGGCTCAAAGTAAGGCTCAATTTTAATGCGGCTTTTGAATTTATCGCTTAGACTAGTTACAAATTCTTCTAGGAAAGTTGGGGCAGAAATTATTTCTTCATCAGCATTCAGCTTGTTATCAATCACACTTGAATCAAGTGAGTTAGCAATTGCTGCTCTTAGCTTTGTTGAATTAATATAAATTTTATCAAAATCTTCCAAATAGCGGCGATGTGGCAATGGGCCATATGGTTGATTTTTCAGTGCTGCTGCTGTTTGAGTTATTATGTCAAGATAAGTAGAAACATCTGAAGATAAAACGGTCGAAATTTGGCTTTTAATATTGCTGATATTTCGGTGTTGAACTTCCGCCACCTTCAAGGCATTGGCAGTTTTTTCCTTAATTTTAGCAATCATCAAATCAAAATCTATTGGCTTAACCAAATAGTCATTTGCTGACAAATTAACGCCTTTTATAATATTATCTTTCTGTCCCAGTGCCGTAAGAAAAATAAAAGGAACTGAATTATTGCGAATGTTTTTACCTTCTCGAATTAGCTTCAGCAATGCATAACCATCAACTTCTGGCATCATAATATCTGAAATAATCAAATCAGGTTTACTTTGTAAAAAACTTTCGAAACCTGCCTTACCGTCACTGGCTTCAAAAACTTCAAAACCTTCATCGCGCAAAATTTCGGCAATATTTTCACGAATTTCCTGTTCGTCTTCAACGCAGAGAATCCTTATTTTTCTTTCTTGGGACATGAAAATTGTAGATTTAATTAAGATAAGCCAAGCTTATACTAGCCTCGCACCCTCGAAATTCCTAAGAATTTCATTAACGACATCATCATTATTTTCGGCGGTTTTTTCAGCAACAGGATTCTTCGTTTCGTTCAAATCAAGTAAAACCTGTTGCAAATTTGGTAGCGCCACTAAGTGACAAATTCGCACTAGAAGCATTTCAAAAGCCATTTTTTGTGAAGTAGAAAAATTAATTTCGTTAACGCCTTTATTAAGCATTTGCCAAATTCTAGTTAGAGAATTCAGGGAAATTTTTTCAGCGATTTCTCTCATCTTTTTTTGCTGAAATTGGGAATAGCCTTCTAGCTTATAGTCCTTCATAAGCTTAACTGACGTGATTTTGTGGGTTATTTCAAGGAGCTCGTTTAGTAATTGAGCTATATCGGATGAATAAGAATAAAACTCAGTAAAACCATTAATAGATGCCGCAAAATCGCCCTTTAACATATTTTCGAAAAGATCGATAACCTTCGCTCTATCAGCAAGACCAAGCATTTTTTCAACCAGTTGGGCAGGTAAAAACTTCTCATGATTATTGCTGGATAAAGCCTGATCAAGCAAAGATAAAGAATCTCGCACCGAACCTTCAGACATTTTAGCAATTAGCTCCAGCGCTTGCTCCTCGGCTTCAATATTTTCCTTTTGCAAAATATTTTTCAGATGAATTTGGATTTCTTTTTCATCCAATCGGCGCAAATCAAAGCGCTGACAACGTGACAAAATTGTTATTGGAACTTTTTTTATTTCAGTAGTAGCGAAGATAAATTTTACGTGAGCCGGTGGTTCTTCCAGAGTTTTCAGCAAAGCATTAAAGGCATTATTGCTTAGCATGTGAACTTCATCGATGATGTAAATTTTATATTTTGCCATAACTGGCGAATAGGCGATGGAGTCAATAATTTCGCGGATGTCATCAACACCAGTTCTACTCGCCGCATCAATTTCAATTACATCTTGATGTTTAGAGGAGGCAATCAAACGACAATTATCGCACAGGCCGCAAGCCTTTGCAGTAGCGGTTGCAGAAGTGTCTAAACAATTTAAAGTTTTAGCAATAATTCGTGCCGTAGTAGTTTTTCCAACGCCTCTTATACCAGTTAAAATATAGGCATGGTGAAGGCGATCATTTTTTATGGCATTGGTAAGAGTAGTGACCAAAACTTCTTGGCCAACTAGTTCATCAAAATTTTGTGGCCGATATTTGCGGGCGAGGACAAGATAGGAAGGCATTTGAAAGACATTAAAGCAAAGATTGGCGAGAGCCGCCTTACCCTTAAAAAAAATTAAAAAGTGAGAACGACCCAGCCTTACAAACTTTGGGCTGCTTCTTTTCAGATCTGACCCGCTAAGCAAGAAAACTGCCCGTTCTCACCAAAAGAAATTTTGCCGGGGTTTTTAGGAATATTCAAGAGTTTAATCGAAAGTGCCTTTCTATTATAAAATTAGAAGCTGATGCTAATCCTGAGTAAGGAAGTTTATGCTTACGACCCTCAATTAAAAATTTTAAAACTATCTTGTTGTTGTGTGTACTGCAGATGACGGCACTACGCCAAATATTTTAGCTACCTCTCCTGCTCTTGTTCTAATTACGGGAGGTGTTTCTCCATTTTGCATAACAGTAGTGAGTAGAGCTTTGGTCGCTTCGTACGCTTCTCGCGATATTACTACGTTAGCTTCTTGAGCATCTGATCTCGCTTTCTTTCTTGCAAAGATGTTGCCGTTGCAGCCGAAACTGTCTCAGGAGATGGTCTTTTTAACTTTTCGTTACTTTCAACTTCCTTAAAGGTATCAAAAAACTCTTCTTTTAAGGCTTCCAATATTTTTGAAGAAAAATCT
>CAZCWN010000019.1:0-12634 GCA_964502375.1 uncultured Rhizobium sp.
TCAATCACTCAAAAGTCTAGTCCAAGGTAGCGGGAAGTTCGGGGGCTAGGACACTCAAATCTTACCCAGGAGCAATAATTGTTATCTCGCATGATAGTGATTTTTTGGAAGAGATTGGAATTGATGAGACAATTGATGTAATCCAGTGGTTAAAAGAACGGTAATTTTAATTTTTAACAGGGCGTTAGCTAACCAAAATCAGATAAGTTTTGTAATAAATTTTTATTAAAGAATAAGGAAAGAAGTATCGGTAAAAAAGTTCGATTGAAGTAGCCACACCCATCCATGCCTTGGAGGCCTCAGCATTCTCAAAACTCTATACCCGCTGGGCCCTTTGCAAACCTATCTTTCGGACTGGTTTGCAATTGGCCCGCAGGCAGCCTGGATTTATCTGCTTTTCCAAAGAGCCTTTTTTTATTCTATTTTTCTTGGGAAGGGCTTTGGTATCTGTCCTGCACACTATTTCCTTCCATAGGGACAACAGAAGAGAATGGTTTTTCTTCTTCTAATTTGCCCTCCTCTTTCTTTTCTTCTGCGAAATAGAAGCCATCAGACCCTTGCTTTAAATTAGCTCTTTGACGTAGAACCTCAAAAGTTAACCTCCTAACCTCTGTAGCGACCGCCTCGTCCTGCTCTTCCAGCAAGGTTTTTTGCAAATTCATTAATTCAGCTTCCTCGCTATTTCTTATATCAATCCCTTTAGCTAAGCACTGGTTTACGAATTCTAACATCGTGTCTTCTATAACTATTTCTTTAGAATCAGCCTTTGCTTCAATTACGCTCTCCAGGAAATATAATTTTGCTGTGTAGTCACTTTTAATTTTAGCCACCTCCTCAGGAAAGGCTAAGCCAGCCCATTTTTCTCTGTGGATACCTTCGCATAAATATTCTGCCGCAATGTATAAATAATTTATCGCCACTTGCTCATCAGTTTCTTCAGCAGAGGTACGGGGCTCTATAATCTCTTTCGCTTTCTTATAAGCGGCTTCAATTAATTCTTCTTTTAACCAACGTCGAATTGCTCCTTCATAAGCAATTGAGCCTGGTATTCCAAGCCAGGCCTTGGTTATATCCCCTTCGGCAAGCAGCTTGGCATGAACCTCTCTAAGCAAAGCATTCCCTCCTTCAACTTCTACTCCTCTACCTATTTGTTGATCTTCTGGCAGTTCCTTTATGAAACCAATTAGTGTTTCTAGCACTCTCAAATGCTTCGTTGCTTCGAGTTTTTCTATTATTGCTGGTGCTTCAGCAATTGCCATTACAGCCGATATCTCTGACCAGCCAGCTACTGGTTGATTTACGCAACCCTCTATTGCATAAGTACCAGCAATTTCATCTGCCCATTTTAAGTGCTCAGGATTTTTATCTATGGCATCCACCACCTGGTTCGCAATTTCAACAACCTCTACTATACCACCGCGCTCCTCTACTTTTTCAATTAGGAAGCGGTAAAGTAAAGTTACAATATTGGCTGGAGTTGGCAGCTCAGGATGCTGCGCTTTATATCGCTTTATAGACTCTTTAAGATTTGCTATCACTACTCTGCTTTCTGGAGTTATATGAAAGTGCTCCGGAAAGTGAATTTCAGCACCACGGCTTTCCATAGCAAACAATGCTTCTAACAATTCGGGCGATGCTATTAGAGATACACATCCAGATAGGTTGAGATATCTCAACCCCTGTGGCAATCTTGGTAAAGCTCTAAGGTTAAAACACCCTTGTAAATCTAAGTGTTCTAGAACATTGGGTAGCCGCGGCAGAGACCTAAGGCCTGTATATTCAGCTAGATTTAAAGTGATGGTATACCTATCAATCCCGCGTTCTAAAATAGCATAAACTATTTCTTCATAGCCTAAAGTAAGCGCGATACGTAAAGCTGTGCAACCATCCTCTCTCGTAGAATTAATATCCGCTCCTTTTTCAAGTAGAAATTTAACAACTTCTAAACGCCCAAATTGGGCAGCTAATATTAATGCTGTAGTTTTACTCGTAGATTGAAGATTAACATCAATATTATTTCCTTCAGCAGTTAGAGCCCTTATCACTTCTATACGCCCCGATTGCGCCGCTAACATTAATGCTGAATATCCATCATTACCTTGATGATTAACCTCGGCTCCTTTTTCAAGTAAAAGTTGAACAATTCCTATATGTCCCCATTGGCTAGCTAACATTAATACTGAATATCCATCATCACGTTGATGATTAACATCAGCTCCTACTACAAGTAGAAGTTGAACAACTTCTACATGCCACGATTGGGTAGCTAATATTAATGCTGTAGCTCCCTTATCAGATTTAAGATTAACATCAGCTCGTCTTTCAAGTAGAAGTTGAATCGCACCTACATGCCCATATTGGGCAGCTAACATTAATGCTGTAACTCCATCAGTACTTAGAAGATTAACATTAATATTAGTTCCTTCAGCAAGTAGAGCCTTTATAACTTCTGTATGTCCCTCTTGCGCCGCTAACATTAATGCTGAATATCCATCATCACGTTGATAATTAACATCAGCTCCTGCTGCAAGTAGAAGTTGAACAACTTCTACTTCACCGTTCTCCACAGCTATAATTAATGCTGTATCTCCATTACTAAGCAGGTCATTAGTTTTAGCTCCTTTTTCAAGTAGAATTCGAACAGATTCTATATGCCCCAATTGGGTAGCTAATATTAATGCTGTAACTCCCTTATTAGATTGATGATTAACATCAGCTTCTTTTTCAATTAGAGCCCTTACAACTTTTGCATGTCCCTTTCCCGCAGCAAACATTAGTGCTGTATATCCATCATCACGTTGATGATTAACATAAGCTCCTCTTTCAAGTAGAAGTTGAACCGCCTCTACAAGCCCATTTTTAGCAGCTAATATTAACGCTGTATCTTTCTCCCCAGATTGAAGATTAACATTAAGCTCACTTCTTTCTGCGATTAGAGCCTTTATAACTTTTGTATGCCCATTTCCCGCAGCGAGCATTAATGCTGTATATCCGTCATAACTTTTATGATTAACATCAGCTCCTGCTGCAAGTAAAAGTTGTACAACTCCTACATGCCCCCTTAACGCAGCGAACATTAATGCTGTAGCTCTACCATACCCTTGCTGATTAATATCAGCTCCTGCTGCAAGTAGAAATTGTACAACTCCTACATACCCCTTTTCCGCAGCTAAAATTAATGCTGCATCTCCGGTACTAGCCGTATGGTTAACTTTAGCTCCTTTTTCAACTAGAAGTTTAACAGCTTCTACATGCCCATATTGGGCAGCTAACATTAATGCAGTAAATTCCCTATCAGATTGGAGATTAACATTAAGATTATTTCCTTCGGCAGTTAGAGCATTTATCACTTCTATATACCCCTCTTGCGCAGCAAACATTAATACTGTATATCCGTCATAACTTTGATGATTAGCATCAGCTCCTTTTTCAAGTAGAAGTTTAACAGCTTCTACATGCCCGAATTGGGCAGCTAACATTAATGCTGTATCTTTCTCCCCAGATTGAAGATTAACGTCAGTATTATTTCCTTCAGCAGTTAGAACCCTTATTACTTCTGTATGCCCCTCTCGCGCAGCAAGCATTAACGCTGTAGCGTTATCACTACATCGTTGATGATTAACATCAGCTCCTACTACAAGTAGAAGTTGAACAACTTCTACTTGCCCTTTTTTGGCAGCTAACATTAATGCTGTATCTCCATTACTAAGTGTATGGTTAACTTTAGCTCCATTTTTAAGTAGAAGTTGAACAACTTCTACATTCCCCTCTTCCGCAGCTAATGTTAATGCCGTATATCCATTCCTACTAAATTGATGGTTAACTTCAGCCCCTTTTTCCATTAGAAGTTGAACAACTTCTAATTGCCCCAATTGGGTAGCTAATATTAATGCTGTAACTCCATCCTTACGTTGACGATTAACATCAGCTCCTGCTGCAAATAGAAGTTTAATGGCTTCTACATTCTCGTTCTCCACAGCTAGCATTAATGCTGTATTTCCATCATAACTACGTTGATGGTTAACTTCAGCCCCTCTTTCGAGTAAGGATGAAATTGTGTCTAAGTGATTGTTCCGAGCAGCTAATATTAGAGCTGTGCTTCCACGAGAAGTTTTATTAAAATTAATTTGAGCTCTTCCAACATCAATTAGAGCACAAACCGTTTCTTTATCTCCTCTTTCGGCTGCTATCATCAAAGGTACCCTATCCCCATATAGCAGATTAACCCTAGCGCCTAGCTCAACTAAAGCCCTCACTTGGTCATTAATATTGAGACCTACATTAAGTAAATCTGCTATCTCCCCCCTGGCTGCTTCATTGCCTTCTGAAAGACAAAATAAATACTCAGTTGCTTGCTCTTGTGAAAATATAAGGGCTGGTCTCATAAGTTTTGTAATTTTTAGTTATAAATTTTTGGCCACAAAACTCATCATACACTTTTTTTGGAGGCATTACAACCAGTAATTGTAGAATTTGCGTATATTTTCTTAGATCACAGGGGAAATACCGGGGAAATACAGGGAAATAATCAACTTTACTTGGTGAAGTAGGTAAACTTACACATGGATTGCCACTATTTTATCTGTAATAGCTCAAACTCAATCTAGCACTCCGATCATAAAGACTGATTTCAGGAAATATGCTACTGGCATATATTCCGCTAATCTTATCGGTTAGTTTTATCTTAATATTTCGACCTAACTCTTTCCAAACTTTGTCTGCTGCTAATAGGGAAGATTTTGATATTTTGCCAAAGCGAGGCATGCTCTATTACTAAACGAAAGCCCGTATTTTTAATAATTGAGCCAAACAAACTGCTAGGCATAACCATACAATGATCAGGATTAGCTATAATCACAATAAAGCGCAAATATAAGAAAATGGCTATTTAGAGTAAGTTTTTGATAAATACCTTGCCAAATGAATGTTGGCTTAGTCAGAACCTAAAAAAACCTTGTAAATGAGCTATAATTCATTACTCACCACCACACCGCCCGAAACTGCTTTTTCCTTTCTCTATTATAGCCTAAAGATCTAAATAAAAGAATCAGAAATATGAGACCAAGATCACTTTCATTACCAGTATTATCTCAGCAAAGAGCAAGAGAACTTCTACTTCTCCTTGCTAAGCATGGTAGGTTAGAAGATTACTCAATTGATGATTTACTTAGCACGGGAATTGGTATTGATGATCCGCTTAATAGTTGGGGCAACACTGCTTTGATGGAGGCTGCTCGTAATAGATATGAAGAGCTTGTTCAAAATCTCATTCACAGAGGAGCAAAGGTTAACCATCAAAATAATAATGGATGGACAGCTTTAGAGTTTGCTGCATGGAATGGGCACGCTGGGATTGCTGCAAAGCTGATAGAAGAAGGAGCAAATGTTAACCTCCAAAATAAGGCTAAAGAAACAGCTTTGTGGTATGCTGTTGAGTATAAGAGTATTGCAGTCATCCAGCTTTTAATTGTAAATGGAGCTGACCCTAATATTCAAAATATCGCAGGTAAGAGCCTTATACAACGAATAAACCTTCTTCACACACCACTAGTGCTGGAATCAATAGTTAATTCCGTGATTGCCTATCAAACGAATAGCAGAAGAGATTGGGAAGGCTTACAAAGCCAATTATTAATCCAAGTTAGCGCTTTAGAAAGTTTGAGATACGATAATCTTAACATAACTCCTACCACGATACTCAATATTTTCTTATTTTCTTCAGAAGATAGAGAAGGAGAAGAACTCAGGGCTGCCCTACTCCGTATATTTACCAAAAGACCAAAACATCCGTTAAACAAAACAAGATTAAACAAACTTAGAAATCTAAGACTAATGCTATCTGAACATTCAGAATTTGCAGGTAATAATAAAGCCCAGTTGGCAGCTATGATGGCCTTACTTGATGGTGATAACCTTCAAAATATATCACACTTCTATATGGCTAGTGCTACCCAGGAAAGAATGATTAGCCCTCTAGTCGGCGATGATACAGATATCAGAAATAACCCCACTTTCTATTTTGTGCATAATGATGACATAACCGAAGATCAACAAACTGCTTTCATAGGAACAGTGTACAGATTTTTTAGAGGACAAAATTTAGTCGCAAGTGAACGTGGTAGAGAAATATTAGCAAAAGAAAGAGCAGTTGAAGAAAAGAAAGAAATAGGTAGTAGTAAAAGGAACAAAGTATTAATCGCGGAATCTCAAAAGAGAGCAATAGAAGAAGAAAGCGATAGTATTATCTACTCCTCTGACGAAAAAGAGGTGAAGCAGGAAAAGTTTAACTTAATTGAAGGAAATAGAAGCTCAGTAAATATGAGAATCCCAGCTGAAGTAATAACAATAAGAAGGACACAAATGTTTGAAGCTGGAACCAAAGGCATATTATCTCATTTTGCCGAGATGTCGCATGAACAACAGAAGCCATCTGTAAGCCCGCGTGTAATCTCTGCCACAAGGCCGAATTCTCCAAAAGCCCCTGCTATCCGCGGGCTCTAAATAGCGAACGTAAATTTGAAAGCTTGGAGTATCAGATCAAGTTTGGATTATTACAAATAATAATAGTTTCTTGATTAAATTTTGGAATTTTGGGCATCGTTCCGATATGACAAAAAAATTATCCCTCAAAAAAAATGCCAAAATTTTTACACCCCCCTTATTTCTTACTGCAAATTCCTAAAATCATTTGTAACAGTATAGATGATGTTCAACTTCAACAATAAATTTCATGCTTGAATCATACCCGCTAATCACCACTTTGGTTGTTAGCGTTACCATCGCATTCTTGTTTGGTTTGATGGCAAACCGTTGGCGCTTGCCAACAATTGTGGGATACTTACTTGCCGGTATTATGATTGGTCCCAACACGCCCGGATTTATTGTTAACACTAACATAACTGAACAATTAGCAGAGATTGGAGTTATTCTTTTAATGTTTGGTGTTGGGCTACACTTCTCAACTAACGATCTGAAGCGAGTTCATCTAATAGCAGTGCCTGGAGCCGTAATTCAAATGGTAATTACAACTTTCGTCTGCCTATTCGTAGCAACTCTTTTGCATCATAAATTTATCGAAAGTCTAGTCTTTGGTATAACTCTTTCAGTGGCTAGTACCGTAGTTTTACTGCGCGCTTTAGAAGAGCGTGAAATGATAAATTCCCATGTCGGCAAAGTTGCAATTGGCTGGCTGATTGTAGAAGATATAGCGGTAGTAATAATTTTAGTATTGATTCCAGCGCTTTGGGAAATCTCGGCAAAAAATCAGAGCGTTGATATTTACAACATTTTTAGAGCTATTGTATCGGTACTAGTAAAAATCATCGCCTTCATAGTAATCATGGTAATATTCGGCAAAAAACTCCTACCGAAATTCCTTGTGGCAATTTCTAGAACTAAATCCCGTGAATTAATGGCTCTTGGCACTATCACAATTTCTTCTGGTTTTGCTTTTATTGCTTACACAATTTTTGGCGCCTCTTTTGCACTAGGAGCTTTTATGGCTGGTTTCGTTCTTAACGAAAGTAAAATTGGCAGAAAAGCCGCGGAAAAATCTATGCCGCTTCGCGACATATTTGCCGTGCTATTTTTTGTTTCTGCCGGAATGTTATTTAATCCTATGGTGATAATTGAAGAACCAATTTTGATTCTAGTAGCCTTCATATTAGTAACGTTTGGCAAAGCAGTAATATCATATTTTATCATGAAAGTCTTTCGCCAAACCACTAGCGACTGCATGATTTTATCAGCCAGTTTAGCTCAAATTGGTGAATTCTCTTTTATCCTTGCAGCTCTAGCGCTAAAGCTAAATATTTTTTCCCACATAGTTTATGATATGGTCATCGCCAGTGCAATTATGTCGATTGCGATAAATCCGTTTTTGTTTAAATTGGCAAAGAAATTTTATATAAAACATTCGCCAACTTAAGAAAAGTTGTGAGACCACTTCCAAAAATCTTCTTCTTAGAATTCGAATTAATCTCCAAGCTACCCACAACATCTCAAGTTTTATCTACAATAAATTTTTTCTTTTTGAGAGTAGAACTGAGGATGATAATAAGCCTGCTTCACAATCTGAGTCTTCAAATTAAAATCAAAAAAATGATGCTGGCGATAGGAAGATGTTAGTTAAAAATTATAAATAGCTTAAATCTACTTTAGCAGCTTTAAAAAAGAAGCTTGATTACTCTTCCCTCCAACTTTACTGGCTTATCTTATCTTTAGTTTCCGCGTCCTTTTCTTTTAATGGTAAAGTTGGCTCATTTGCGGTTTCAGATTTTATTTGGCTTTGACGCTGTTTATCTTCTTCGGTGATAACAACAATATTTAAGTTATCTTTAAAATAATCATTAATCTGGTCGAGGAAGGTAGTGCATTGGTTACCATACCAAGTCAGCATTTTAACTTTATTGTTATGAGTTTCGACGCTGAAGTGGCAATAAAATGTGGTGCTTCCTCCACCAAAAAAAGTGCTTACCCCGATGGCTCTAGAATATTCCCATTTATAATATTTATATTTGCCTATCGTTATTGAGGAATTTGGGCTGCCAATTGCTCTAAAAATATTTATCACATGAACATCTTTCGCGGCGCTAACTTTTGAAGCACCGGTAACAAATTCTGTTAATTTGTCATGGTGTTTGGTGCCGCCCGCCATAGTGCATGAAGCATTTATTAGTGCTAAAAGCAGAACAGCAGAAATTTTATTTAGTTTCATTTTATTCCCAAATTGGATATTGATTTTCGAATTCTTTAATGTTGTGCAAGACAACGTCTTTGGTAGAATTTGTTCTGTTAAACACAGCCCTTTGACGATCAGAGGAAGTACCACGTTTCATGATTTCCCTTAAAGTCTGAATATATTCCTCATAGCCCAGCTTTTTGGCATACTCCTTGGTAATATCAAGCCACATTTCAATTTCCTCGCGGATCGGCGCGGTTTTGCCATCAGTATTTAGAACGAGTTCGGCATCAAGGCCATATCTCATCACCCGCCATTTATTTTCACGTAACAAAAATCTCGTACATGGCTGAAGCTGGTAAAGCCAATTGCAATTATCATTAAACCAGTGAGCTAACAAATGGATATAAGCAATAATTGCTACTGCTCCCCCTAGAGTTGCAGGATTATCACAAACTCTAATTTCAAGGGTTCCATAGCCAGGGCTTGGCCTCATATCCCACCATAGATCTTTGTGAGAGTTAATGGCGTTACATTTCTTTAAAGTGTAATATAAATTCTCAAAATCGTTCCAACCGCTTATTTCATAAGGATGCCCAGAGGTTGGCATTGATTCATAAGTTGTGGGACGAACTGAAGCTAGCCCGGTGTCTTCTCCTTGCCAAAATGGCGAACTCGCTGAAAGAGCCAAGAAATGCGATAAAAATGGCAGAAAAAAATTGTTAAATCTGATACATTCTGGGCCATCTTTCATTCCCAAATGCACATGAAGGCCATATACTGTCATCCTTTTGCTAAGCCATTGGTTGCGGTGTATCAATTCATTATAACGCGATGAGGGAGTAATCACGCAATCAGAATAGCGCGAGAAAGGATGGCAACCCGTGGTGGCTAAACTAATACCAAGATCACTTGCTAAAGGGCGTATTTGATCGAATGAAGATTGCAGATCTGATTTAACCTGATGCACATCAGAACATTTATCGGTGTTTATTTCTACCGTGCTTAAGTAAAATTCTTGTTTGAGGTTCGTGATAGATTTACCAGCCTCAAGAATAGCATTTGCCCGAGGTGTTAGATTTAGAGTTTCTTTGTCAATTAACTGTATTTCAACCTCGGCACCAAGAGTAAGTACTCCTTCTGACTTAAAAGCTATTTCATTTAGAGAGTTTAATAGGGACATAACTTTTTCTTATTAATTAATATAAAGGCCTTTTAGAAACTTTCCACTCTGTGCTTCCCTCGCTTGTATAAAATTTTACTTCTTCTTTGATGCTCTCTTTTAATTATAAAGGCCTTGTCTGATTTTTTAAAAATTCTGACTGATTCTCTACAAACAGAATTTTTTAAATTTTAGCAAATAATTTTTTCAATTAAGCCCCGTAAAAAAGCTTATTTAACTAAAATACTAATCTTTGCTTTCTCCAAATTTTGGAGAACAAAATCATCAATAGCTTTTTTAGCCAGGCTCTGTGCCATGGCATCTTTAGCGTCTTCAAAAGGGGTTATTTCCGCAGGCCTTTCATCTTCTAGCTTGATTATAATCCATTTATCCGCAGCTCGAATTGGCATGCCTATTTGGCCTTTATTCAAAAGCTTGCTTTGAGCAACAACTTCTGTTGGAAGTGCATCTTCAATAAGAAAACCAAGGTCGCCGCCTTTTTTACCAATTTCTTTATCAAGAGATTTTTTCTTGGCTTGAGCCACAAAAGAATCAGGCGACTTTAGCAACAAATGATAAAGTGTTTCGGCCTCACTTTGGGTTTTAACGGCAATATATCTGATTCTTAGGTCTTTTTTGTCTTTTAACTTGCTAACCAACTCATCGTAATTCTTTCTTACATTATTTTCATCAGCGGCTTCTTTAGCTATAGTAAGAAATAATTTCTGCTTCAGTAATTCAGTTTCAAAAAGTCTTAGCGCTTCTTGATAATCTTTGTCTCTATCAAGACCTCTTCTCTTGGCTTCGCTATAAGAGATTTTTCTTAATACTGCTTCCTTGATGAGAGTTTCTTTTTGATCAGCATTAAGATTGTCAAAAGTTAAGCCTCTTAACTTTCCATTCTTAGTAATAAGGGCTTCAAGCTCAACATTAACATCTTTCCTTGTCACCTGCCCGCCTTGGTAAGTTGAGATAACTTCTTGATCAGGATTATTGGCTGCGGACTTATCACTTCCTGCAATTTTCAATGCATCTATATTTTTACAGGAAGAAAGAAGAAAAATTAATGAAGTAATCGCTAATAAATATTTCATTTTTCCTCCATTAAAATCTTATTACTCAAATCTTATTACTCTGATTTTCTGAGTTTTTATTTTGAGAGTTTTGAAAACCAAGAATTTTTCTTTCCACCTAGCGCACTTTATTAAATTTTTTGTTTATCCCTTTGCCACAGATAAATAATTATAAGTTCTTTTAAGCAAAAATTACTGGAAATAAAAAATTAAAATTTGCAAAGACATCATTACACATCATAAAAACCGATCCGCTCAACAATTAAGAGGTGTCCTATGATTTTCCGATCTTCGCCGATTAATTATTCTCCCCGTCATACAGCAACTTTTATTCTCTTCTTTACTTTTCTCTTCCCTCTTCCCACCCTTGCCCAGGAAGCGGAAGCACTCGTCAGTCAGCAAGATTGGCTCACTCGTAACCAACAAAATCAGCTTGAAGAAGAAAAGCGCTCGAAAGAGAAAGACACGATAGAAAAAGAACATGAGCGCAAGAAAAAAGAAGAAAAAGAGGAAGAAAAAAAACTGCACCCAGAAGTCACCGCCAGCCCTTCAATTTGCAAGCCAATCAAGCAAATAAAACTCACCAACGCAGGTGCTTCTATGCCAGACAATGAACAAAAAGAATTGCTGCAACGATTTATGGGCAAGCCTCTCGAGCCAAAAGTGTTATCCGATATTATCGCCACAGTGAATAATTATTATCGCAGCAAAGGCCTTATAACCACACAGGTTGTAGTGCCCAGACAAAATACTAAAGATTTTCAAAATGGCATTTTTGAATTAAAAATCGTCGAAGGAAAAATTGAAAAAATTTCCATGGGCCAAGATCGCCTTATTGAAAAAATGCAAATATTCACCGCCTTTGGCACCACTGAAGGGTCAACCCTCAGCCTTGATGAAATTGATCAGGGCATGTATCAAATTAATCGCCTGCAATCAAACTCTGCGACAATGAGAATTGAACCAGGAAGCACAATCGGCAACAGCAAAATCCTCATCGACAACAACAAAAACTTCCCAGCGCGCTTCACGATAGGAAAAGATAATCTGGGCAATAACCTCACCGGAATTCAACGCACCAATTTTGCCACCAGTTTGGATAATCTGCTTTTTTTAAACGATAATATTAAACTCAGCTACACCACCAACACTCATGATGATAGCCAGGATAAGGAACTTAAATCTTTCGCTTCCAGCATTTCGATTCCCTTTAAAGCTAACACTTTTTCTTATGATTACTCGCATGGCGAATTTAAAGGCCATAGCCTTGGCGATGATGGGCCTAACACGGTAACCGGCTTTTCTGAGCAACAAAAATTCACTATCGATAGAGTTTTTCGCAGTGAAATAAATTACAGAATTTCCGGCAGCGCTGCACTTACCACTAAAAAATCCGCCAGCTATTTAGATGGAGAAAAACTGGCCGGCTCGGAAAGAAGATTAACCGTGCTAACTATCGGCCCTACAATTTCTTATTATTTCAACGACACCACCAACATCTATCTCAAACCTTCTTATTCCAAAGGCCTGAAAATCCTCGACGCCAAGAAAGATAATTCAAACACCGATCTTCAACGCGCCCAATATGAATTATTTAAGCTTTACGCCACTCTTTCCAAAAAATTTACTTTGCCAAAAATCAATGCCCCAGCAACCTTTTCGATAGATATGGACAGCCAGCTTTCTAAAGACATACTTTACGGATCAGAACAATTTGGA
>CAZCWN010000019.1:12644-22653 GCA_964502375.1 uncultured Rhizobium sp.
GGCTATTCTTCAGTAAGGGGATTTCAAGAAAATTTTATCGCTGGCGACAATGGGTATTATTTCCGCAACAAAGTAAATTTTTCTCTCGGCTCACTACTCTCACCTTTCTTAACAAAAGAAAAAGGGAATGGCCAATCGCCAGGTTTTTTCAGCCGGAATCTTCATCATTTTAATAAATTTAAACTCGAGCCATTTTATGATTACGGCCATGTACGTAATAAAGCCACGGGGGCCGAAGGAAGGCTTTCCGGCGCTGGTGTTAAATCAATTTTCGAAGGTAAATATTTTAATGCTTCGGTTACTTACTCCCGAGCAGTGAACAAATCAAACCTCATCACTTCGCCACAAAAAGAAAATGAAACAATTTATTTTGAGCTAAGCGCAAGCTGTTGCTAAGAAAGCGAAGCCTGCTTGCATAATCAAACTATATAGCAAGCAGCTTCGCCACGCGGGTTTTATCGACTAACTCTGGGTGATAGAGTTTCTCTCACCTGATCTATAATAGCCTTCGCAGCTCTTTCTTGTTTTTCTTGTAGGTTTATTTCTATCATAGTAATCTCATCATTATTATTACGAAGCACTTCTTCACTCCAATCCTTAAAATTCTCCAATACTTCATCAGATAACAAGGCCAAACGCAAACCAGGTGTTTCGGGGATAAGACGATTAGCCTCAGAATAAATGCCACAACTTGCAGCTAGTTTCTGGAATTGGGCAGAAAATCTCTTAGCAAGCCTATCTTCCTCTTCATTAGTATTTTCTCTTTCTTCATATACTTTCTGTTCGTCAGATTCAGCAAACTTATGGGCCATTCCGCCTTCTTGTGTCGCTTTTTTAATCCATTTCGAAACTGTGCCTTCTATAGCTTGAGGAGTATCTATTCTTAGCTTGGCTATTTCATCTTTCATATCATTTGTCAGCTTAAATAAAATCTCCAAGAGAGTCGTGTTAATTGCCGCAATCTCATTCACATTCTCACCAGTATAAACATCTTTAATCACCTGATAGTTCCCTCTGCTATTTATTATATGATCCCTATTCTCAGTTTCTTGTCTATAAAGAGTAACTTGGATAGCTGTTCTTGGAGATCTAGCCCTAATGGGGGATAACTGCCTTTTTTGCTCTTCAGTATATTTAAACTTATCTGCCACCTCAAGAATTCGACGGGGTAGAATTGTTATAATTGAGTCTTCTCCTCCTGTTGAGTGAGTCTCCTTAGTTTTTTCCTTATCAATTTCTTCTTCAGTTTCAGTTTCTGTTTCTGTTTCTGCTTCCGCTTTAGCCTTAGTTTTCAACCTCTCTATAACCTCATTAGCCAGTTTCTGAAATTCCTCCATAGCCTCTTCTCCTGAATATGACCCTTCTTGCAATAAAGATTGAAGATTAGAGTTTGGCCTGGTTAGAGATACTTTTTCATGATTGTAGGTTTGGCTTTTTGCCCGGTCCCGGTTACCAATATTAAAATTAATAGTAGAAATAGAGTCACCCAAAGCCCCTATCCTAACTTTTCCTATACTCTCTAGCACATCTCCTTCTGTGCTCCATGGCTCTATTTCCATACACCTCTGTGCTGCAGCTTTCATTTGATTTACTAGCCTCACTACTATTTTCCTGCTTTCCTCTCGCTTAGCATTCATTTTTCTTTCTGCATTCTGGCATAAAGTAGTAAACTCATTCACCTTATCCTGGCTTAGTACTGGCTCCTTATTTCCAGGACTATCAATGGTAGATACAGATTCTTCCTCAAATTCCCAGATGGAATGCCTTCCAGAATTATTTTTAAATTTTATCTGCATTCTATCTTCTGCTTCTTCAATACTAGATTCTATCCCAGCTTCCTTCTTCTCTGCGGCGGTATAATTAAAATCTAAGTCATCCCAAATTTGTCTTATTTGCGCCTTGTAATAAGCTTTTTCCATAGAGGAAAGTAGCTTCTCTAGCTCCTCATTATAGAGCGTTAAATATCTTATACTGTAACTTGGATATTCTGAGAAATCATCACCTATATTATAACATCCAGTCTCTATCTTATTATCCTCTTTTACTGTTTCCAACAATATGGAATTTCTCTCGACTTTTATATCTAAAACTCTTTCAGAATCGAACTTAAAACTCAAATTTTGCTCTTGTAGTGTGGGGC
Organism: uncultured Rhizobium sp.; assembly: GCA_964502375.1. Classification (GTDB taxonomy): domain Bacteria; phylum Pseudomonadota; class Alphaproteobacteria; order Rickettsiales; family UBA1997; genus UBA2645. Next base: position 14,785 of record CAZCWN010000019.1, read on the forward strand.
CCTCAATAATTTTGCTAATCTTTTCTAAGGTAGTAAAAGCCCTATCCCGACAATCCTCTCTTTCTTTTTTAATATCTTCAACCACGGGGGACCATTTTTCTACTATCCCTCTCAGCCTTTCTAGCGTTCTCTCTAACCCTTCTAAAGTCTCCTCAGGTAACTCTGACAGTACACACTTAAATATAATATCCCCTTCTAAATTCTTAAGTAGAAGGGATTCATTTCCTTCGTCCAGGGAGGGCACTATCTCAATATTATGGAGTCCAATTGCATTTTCGAGCCTATCTTGAGCCTCAAATCCCTTTATATCCTCTGAGTCTTCAAAATAACTCTCGTCCAATAAACTGTGAGTTTCCAAAAGTTTTTCTTTTATATCATTTATAATTTGAGCCTTTTTCATTCTCTCCAGAATCACTTCTCCTCTGCGCAAATTTTCTCGTTCGTCCTCTATATTATTCTCATCAATTTCATCGCCTGTATTAAATATTATTATTTCTCCAGAGCTCTCTTCCGACGCTGTAAAGCCTGCTGTTATTCTTATAGGGTCATTTTTTTCCCCTTCTACCCTTACTGTATTTATCTCTCTCGCAAAAATTTCTCCAACAATACTATTTAGCTGATCTTGGTTTATATTCCCCTCGTTGATAATCGTAGCTATATCTCTGGCAAGCTCTAGACGATCTTGCTTAAGTTTTTCTATCTCTTCGTTTGTAGCTCCAGTGGCTTTTTCTTTCTCTTTCTGCTTAGCCTCCTCTTCCTCAATACGCTTTTTCTGTTCTTCCTTCTGCTTTTCTTCCTCCTGAAGTTTTGCCAGAAGTTCTTGCGCCATTCTTATTGCATCCTCCGCATTCCACGTATAAGTAATTATACCTACATCTGATGGCCCCTTAAAAGTTATTTCTTCCGGGGTGACTTCATAAGTTTCATTGGTTGCTCCAAAAGTTATCTTTATTACGTCTTGACCTACCTCCTCCTTTGTACCAATTACAATCTGAGATCCTGCATTATTTCCTGGCCCTGTAATCTCAGAGGGTGTGAGGCTAGACAAAGCTTGAAGCCTAATAGCCACCCCTTTAATTTCTTCGTACAGCTTTAAAGCATCATCTTGCCTTTTTTTGGCCTCTTCTGCATCGGCTTTTCTTTTAGCTTCTTCGGCGTTGCTTTTAATTTTTGCTTCTTCTGTTTCCTGTGTCCTATCATCGCTTAAATCTACTTCCACAGTTTGTCCATTCCCTAAATCAATGGTTTCTTTGAGAGAAGTACCAGCTGCTAGATTTTTCAATTGAGCTGCTAGTGCAGCTGCTTTTTCAATTTCTTTATGGAAAGTGTCTAAATCCAAATATTTTTGAGGACAAGAGTTCAAAATTATGAAAGAATTATGTCCATTATGTCCATTTATTAGAGATATAACACCACCCTCCTCACGGGAGAAGTGACTTTCAATAGTTTGCGATAATTCAAACTTTAGTTGCTCCCTTATTTTTTTTATCTTGTTTCTGAGAACTTTTAATTTTTCATCATCATTAGGATCATTAGGATCATTAGGATCATTTATTGAATTAATATCACTTATTAATAAGGAATGAAGATCTTTGTTAATTTGCTGGTGCCTATTTTGCGCTAGGCGTAACTCCAATGCTTGTTGGATCTGCGGGTTAAGCTCTATTCTTTTTACAAACTTTTTTGCAACCATTATGGTAGCACCAGCAGGAGCTTTGTTTACATTACCCTCGTCAATTTTATGAAATTCCTTTGTATTTTTCAATTCAAGATACTCCCTAATCTTACTCCTATTAACTTCATTATCTTCATCTCCTTCTGGGAATTCTATAGCATATAACCTTTCTCCTTCCCCTTCTCTAGTAGGGTGCTTTTTTACCACCAAATATTTGGTTTCCTGAGTATTGGGCTGAGGTTGAGCCTCTGGGATAGACTCTACAGCAGACTCCTTCTCTTCTTCTCGTTGCTCTTCTCCCGTCTTTTCCTCATCGCTAGTAGATTCATCAATAGGGGTTAGATCTTCTTCCTCACTATTAGGATTATTATTTTCCAAATTCTTTGTGGCTCTTTTTAAGTTCTCTGCTTTCCGCTGTAACTCCGCAGGACTTACGAATGCAGTGACCGAATCTGGAGTTTTAGAAGTTGGGTAGAGAGGGTTACTTCCCAAAAAGTCAGGAGTAGGTTGCAAGAGGAGTGTAGAAGAAGTGGAAGCACCTTCTTGGTTTTGCGCCGCTAGCTCGGCTTTTCTTTTTTCTTCTGCCCTTTGATTTATATAAGATTTGATTTCCACACGGCCACATTCTGCAGGTGTATGGCCTTCCTTATTTTTACTATCAAATATACTAAGAGGGGAACGCTCAGTTAGAGTATCTATTATTCGTTTTATTCGAAGTATATTTCCTTGTCTTATACCAACGATCCTATTACTAGTAATAGGCTTTCTAGCTATAAGGTGAAGTGGCGTATCTCCGTCTGAGTTTTGAGCTTCAACATCAGCCCCACTATCAACTAACCAGGTTATTATATTATCTTCATTTTGGGTAATAGCATAATGTAATAAAGTATTACTCTGCTTATCAATCTTACCATTAATATCTAGATTACCCTCCGTAATCACACGTTGAAGCTCTTCTAACTTACCTTCCTCAATAGCTTTCTTTGCCTGAGTAATATGAAGCTCTGTTTTCAGCTCATTATAATCTTTTTCAGCCTTAGCTAAATCTTCCCTACTATTTATTAGCTCATCATTGCTTTTTTGATCAGCTTCAAACTCAGATACCGCTTCATTAAACTGAGAGTCAGTAATATTAATTTGCTGAAAAAAATCAGCTATAGTTATTAAGGATATTCCTCCCTCTAAATGAGAAGCAGTATAGCTAACAAAATTATAATTCTCTTTTAATAAGAGTCCTTTTATTGCAAAAAAATTAATAATTTTCTCTCTATCACCTTCATCTGCAATCCTAACATATGTTATATTCTCGCTATCAAATATTGCGACAATTCCTGGTCCAGGTATTGCTCCTTCCATCTTAGCCTTTTCTTCTCTTTCCTTTTTTAATTTTTCTTTTTCCTTTAGTAGCTCCACTAGACTTAATTTTGTTTCTGATTTTATCTCCTCCTCATTAGAGCTACCAGATGAAGATGAACCAGGAGTTTTTGGTTCTGCTGGTATAATAGATTTTTGTTCCTCTTCAGAGAGTGGGTATGGTGTAAAATAGTGGCTACCAACATCTTGGATCCCAAGCTCGGTTAAAATTTCTATACTAGCAGGAATTATAAGGTTATAATGCACGCCAGAGCTATCTATAAAAATTGTTCCACGCCTAGATTCTTTATCACTACTAATTTGTTTAGTTAGGTACCCTAATGTATTTCTTTTCTTAAACTCTTTTCTGGTAATTAATTCTACTTCTGGCCTACTATCCAACTGCTTTAACTGCTCTGATGTTAAACTAGCTAATTTTATTTCCACAAAAGCATTTTCCTGTTGGTTAGGTTCGACGCGGACCAGTTCCCTTTCATCATCTTTACTAACCCTTTCCACCGAGTAAGGGTGATAGGATAAATATTCCACACACCATTCATTAAATTTTTGAGTAGCGTCAGCAGGAAGGACGTTAGGCCTTCCATTAACAGTATCTAAAAGATTCTCAAAATGTCTCAAAGTCTCTACAACCACCTCAAGACTCCCAATACTATCTTCATATTTACCATTTATGGTTAGTAGTTCTAATACCTTTTCTTCACCACTTAAGCTAGTAAATGTTTTTCCCCCGGTGGTGTCAAATCTCTTACTGCTTAATTCTAGTCTACTTATTATTACCTCGGCATTCTCCCTTGATGATATTCCCATTCCTAATAAAGTATCCCCAATTTGAACTCTAATCTCATCAAAACTCTTTTTGCACAATACTCTGCCAATAGAGTTTGTTAATTTTTTGATGGGGTTGGTTTGGGCATCACCATAATTTATTAGATTGTAAGCTCTTTGAGCAGTAAAGCGGCCCTCTTTGTTAGCTTCTTCCTCAAGAAGTTGTATAGCATTAAACGCTTCTTGAGCAAACTCATTTTTGCTTTCTGAATCAGGAGATACAATTTCGCTTTCTGAACCAATAGCAGTAGTATTTATTTCCTCTTTTACCATCCTCCTTAACCCACTGCATAATCTTTTCAGCTTATTGGTATTATCACCAATACAATCTATTATCATGCCAGCTAGGACAGAGTTAAAATAACAAAACCCATCACCTACAATTTCCATGTGGAAGGGTGGTTGTAGGGAACCATTACCATCTACGTAACCAATAGCGCTATCCCCGTTCAATGCTTCGTTAAATAATTGCGTAGTAGTATTATTTCTTGTTACTTGGCTAAGTAAATGAACCGGGCCAGCAATTGGAGTATTATTCCTGTCTTCTCTAGAGATATATTTTCGCCCATTTATGTTTTGCCAGCTTACTTGGGTTGGACCTTGTGGATCGGTATTTTTGGATAATTGTTCCTGCCGTGCAACTAAGCTATTTAACTTTTTGAGTTCCTTATCTAACTTCTCACTTTTCTTAAACAATTTATTAACATTTTTTGTCTCTGCCCTAGAAGAAGCTTTATTCAACTCTTCAAGCTGACTCTCTATCTCTTTAATCCTGCTTTCTATATCTTTCGGGGGTAAGACTTGTTTTCCCTTTTTTTCTTCGCTCGGAAACCTATTACGACTTCTCTTACTCATACCCTTTCCTCTTAAATTTAAAATTTGATTTGTAACTTAGCTTTTATAACTTTTGCTCAAAGCTTTCAAAAGCCATATCTTATAACGATTTTCCCAACTATTTCAAGCAAAATGATCTGCATAAATAATTTTTTGATAAAACTGCTCTGCCAAAAAGTTGGTGCTGATGAGTTTGGTAACGAGTATTTTCAAAATAAGAAAGGTAAAAGATTTGTGGTGTATAATGGCATAGCTGAAGCCTCAAAAATTCCGGCTCAATGGCATGGTTGGATCCATTATACAGCCAAAAACCCTCCCGTAAAAATTGACACCCATAAAGCCTCTTGGGAGAAAATTCATGTTCCTAACCTCACCGGAACTAAAGGGGCTTATTCACCAATGAAATATAAAACCCCTAAAACCAGCGCTCAATATGAGGCCTGGGAACCGAAGTAAATCACTCTAAAGCCATCTCGGGCTTGGCTTTAAAGCCCCTAAAATAAAATTCTAAACACTAACTATGACCAAAACTAATAATTACTTCGAAATTATCGTTGGAACTTTCGTACTTTTTTGTGCGATTTTTTTCTTTTTTACTTCCTTTAAAAGCGCCAAAGTAGGAGCAGATGGAGGCTATCATTTATTAGCTAAATTTGACAATGCAGAAGGCATCAAAAATGGCAGCGATGTTAAAATTTCCGGTGTAAAAATTGGTACTGTGGAAGATCAATATTTAGACGTAAAAAGTTTTCGCGCTATATTAAAACTTAACATTAACCGCAATATAAAACTTTCAGCCGATAGCTCAGCCAAAATCGCTTCTGAAGGGTTGCTTGGTTCAAAATATCTTTCTATTTCTCCCGGCGGAGATGAAGAAAATCTGAAAGAAGGTGAAGAAATTCAATTCACGCAATCTTCTGTAAATTTTGAAGATCTTCTGGGAAGATTCATTTTTAATTCAAAAGATGAGAAAAATGGAAAAGATGAAAAAAAATAGACTGGCCGCAGCGTTAATTTTCCTGGTTTCTTTTAGTTTTTTATTTTCCTCTGCCAAAGCGCAAGAAAATGCCCAAGCCAGCCCTGCCACTGATATGCAAACAGCGCAAGCCTTTGGACAAGATGCAACTCTGGATAAAATCGATAGCTCGCGCTTCTCTAACATCGCAATTATCCAGGGCTTAAACAAAACCACTGCTAAAACCTCAATTTTGGAAGCGCGCATTGGCGAAAAAATTAAATTTGGCTCCCTTTCTATTATTGCCCACCGCTGTTGGCAATCTCCTCTTGATCAAGCACCAGAAAGTAAAATTTTATTAGAAGTTTTTGAATATAAGCCACTCACCGAAAATCCTGTCGGAAATTTGGAAGAAAATTCAAATGAACATATTGAAAAGAATACTGAAAGCGAAAAACCAAAACGCATTTTTTACGGCTGGCTGTTTGCTTCAAGCCCTTCAATCTCTGGCCTAGAACATCCAATTTATGATTTAATAGCGATTGGATGTAAGAATAAATAATGCATAATAATTCATGCTAAAAATCGCCCCCTCCCTCCTTTCTGCAGACTTTTCCAAATTAGGCGAAGAAATTCACGCCGTCGAAAAGGCGGGCGCTGACTACATCCATCTTGACGTTATGGATGGCAGCTTCGTGCCGAATATCACCATTGGCAATGAGGTGATAAAAAATCTGCGCAAAAATTCTGCTTTGCCTTTTGATGTGCATTTAATGATCAATAATCCCGATAATCATGTTAAAGCCTTTGCCGAAGCGGGTTCAGACATTATCACCATCCATGCCGAGGCAGTTACTCACCTTGATCGTAGCCTACAGCTAATAACTTCTTTCGGCAAAAAAGCTGGCGTTTCAATTGTGCCCTCAACGCATGAAGATGTGCTTGATTACGTGTTAGAAAAACTCGATTTAATTTTAGTGATGACTGTCAATCCTGGCTTCGGGGGGCAAAAATTTCTTTCATCACAGTTAAAAAAAATCGAAAATATACGCAAAAAAATTGATCAATCCGGCAAAAAAATTGAATTAGAAGTTGATGGCGGAATTAATGATCAAACCATTAGCCAAGTGGCCGCAGCCGGTGCAGATGTGGTGGTGTCAGGCTCTTATATTTTTGGCTCAAAGAATTATTCTGAAGCAATTTTAAAACTGCGTGGCAGATGAAATATGTGATCTATGGCCTTGGTATTTCCGGGCTTGCAGCAGCAAAATTTTTAGCAAGAAATGGTGAAGAAGTAATCGCCACTGATGATAATGAAAAAATATTGGCTGAAGCCCACAACCGTGAAGATCTCACCCAAATAAAATTCCTAAAACCCAGTGAAATTAAATATGACCAAAACACGCTAATTAGCTTCTCCCCCGGCATTCCGCTTTATTTTCCCAAGCCACATAAAATTTTAGAAATTACCGCAAAAACCGGCGCCAAATTAACTTGCGACATTGAAATTTTTTACCAAAAGAACCGCCAAAATAATTTTATTGCCATAACCGGAACCAATGGCAAATCAACAACCACAGCACTTAGTGGCTTTATTTTCCAAGAGCTAAAAATTCCCTCAGCCGTTGGCGGCAACATCGGCGTGCCCTGTTTTGATTTGCCCTTTCACCCCTCTTCATTCACTTATATATTTGAAACCTCCTCCTATCAACTTGACTTAATCCACGAAACCCCTTTTTCGATTGCCGCCCTTTTAAATATAACGCCTGACCACATTGATCGACATGGCTCCATGGCCAGTTATATTGCCGCGAAAAAACGAGTTTTTAAAAACCAGCACCACGGGGATTTTGCGTTGATTGACATTGATAATGAAAATTCCCGTCAAGTTTTTGATGAGCTAAAAAATGACAAAAATTTCCGGGCCACTTTAATTCCTATTTCCACAAAAACCGTTCAGGAAGGCGGCGTAGCGCTGATTGATGGCGTTTTATTTAACAAAATTATGGGCGCTGATTTTAAATCAGAATTAAAATCGGAATTTCTTCGCGGCCAACATAATGAGCAAAATATGGCTTTCGCTTTTGCTATTGCTTATTGTTATCAAAAAATTGAAGGGCGGCATGAAACCAACGGCCACGCCATTATAGAGGCCATCAAAAAATTCCGCGGGCTGCGCCATCGCTGCCAGCTAGTTGGTGAAATT
>CAZCWN010000020.1:0-22012 GCA_964502375.1 uncultured Rhizobium sp.
GATTTTTTTAGATTATTTTTTAAATCTTCGACGATTTTGAATTTATTTTCATCACTGCATTCAACGCGAATTTCCGGAGTAGCAAAAGTTTTGGGCAATGATTTTCTGAGGCCCGACATAGTATAATGAGATTGCGCTAAAATGTTGATTATGCGCACTGCGGCATAAAGCGCGTCGTCAAAACCATAATATTTATCGGCAAAAAATATGTGGCCGCTCATTTCTCCGGCAAGCAAGGCTCCAGTTTCTTTCAATTTTGCTTTGATAAAAGAATGACCAGTTTTCCACATCAGAGGTTCACCACCTGCTTTTTTTATTTCATCAAATAAAACATTACTGGCCTTAACATCAGCAATTATAGTGCCTTCTGGCCTTTCTTTCAAAATTTCACGTGCATAAAAAATCATCAATTGATCGCCCCAAATAATTTCACCTTCATTGTCAACTACCCCGATACGATCGCCATCACCATCAAAAGCAATTCCAATATCACAATTTTCTTCTATTACCGTCTTGATTAGGTCTTGCAGATTATCTGGCACTGTAGGGTCAGGATGATGGTTAGGAAAATTTCCATCCACTTCTTCAAATAATAAAATATGCTTCCCTGCAATTCTTTCGCTGAGTTTTTTCATAACCTTTCCAGTAGCACCATTGCCAGCATCCCAAGCGATTTTTAATTTTTTCTTTGGCTTAAATTCATCAACTTCATCAAGTAAAGCACTGCCGCTTGTGGCCATTATACAGTCAGACAAAATTCTTTTTATATATTCCTCAGTAATTTCATGCTCTTCAAAAACTCCTTTACCCTCAATAAAATCACCAACTTCAGCAAGTTTAGCCAAACCTTTTATATCGTCTCCGTAAAAAGTACGATCGGTAAGTAGCATTTTAAAACCATTGTGATCCTTCGGATTGTGCGATCCTGTAACCATAATCCCAGCATCCATATTCAAGTGATAAACCGAGAAATAAAGCATGGGTGTTGGGCCAACGCCAACATCCGTTACATCAATACCTGATTCCAGTAGGCCCTTAATTAATTGCTCTTTTAGATCAGGCGAGCTGAGGCGCCCATCGCAGCCTACCGTAACTTTTTTCTTCTTATTTTTATGTAAAAAGCTGGCAAAAGCTTTGCCAACAAAGAAACCATCAATATCAAAAAGGGTTTTGCCATAAACACCACGAATATCGTAGGCGCGGATAATTGAAGGATGAAAACTATGCATAAAATTTATTGCTTAGCGGTTAAAATTATGAGTTGGAGATCACAGCTAATTAGGACTTATTACTAAATTTTCCCCTGCGTTGGGCTGGAAGCGGAAGCAAATTTTTTTCTTTCCATTCGTCCAGCAAGATAGGCACTGCGCCCAGCTTCAATAGCTAATTTCATGGCCTGAGCCATAAGAATTGGATTTTTTGCTTTGGCAATTGCTGTATTCATTAAAACGCCATCACACCCAAGTTCCATGGCAATTGCTGCGTCAGAAGCGGTGCCAACTCCAGCGTCAACCAAAACGGGAACTTTTGATTGTTCGACGATAAATTCGATATTTAAGCGATTTTGGATTCCTAACCCAGAACCAATTGGAGCAGCCAAAGGCATAATGGCACAACAACCAACATCTTCCAATTCTTTAGCTACTACAGGGTCATCCGAGGTATAAACCATCACCTCAAAACCGTCTTTTATTAGTAATTCTGCAGCTTTGATGGTTTCTACAACTTTTGGGTAAAGAGTCTTTTCATCAGCCAAAACTTCCAATTTAACTAAATTCCACCCACCAGCAGCACGCGCTAATCTTAAAGTGCGGACGGCATCTTGCGCGGTAAAACAACCTGCCGTGTTGGGCAAGTAAGTATATTTTTTTGGATCAAGAAAATCTTGTAGCATGGGCTCGCCTTTTTTTTCAATATTCACCCGACGCACCGCAACAGTAACAATTTCCGCCCCGCTTGCCTCAATGGCTGCAGCAGTTTCGTGAAGATCTTTATATTTTCCAGTTCCCACCAAAAGGCGGGAGGAAAAATCGCGACCAGCTATTTTAAGAGGATCATGGATCATATAATTGGTGAACAAAAAAGCCTTCTAAAATTTATTTGGAAATACTGTGATCAAGAACAAAACAACTGGCGCCACAAGCATCATGCCGTCAAGACGATCAAGAACGCCTCCATGGCCAGGGATAATATTCCCACTATCTTTTACGCCAAAAATTCTTTTAAATTTTGACTCTAACAAATCGCTGGCCTGCTCAACCAGAGACAGAATTATACTCATAAAAGTAAAAAATACGATACCACCGCTAAATAAAATTGAGCTCATAAAGCCAATTAAAGCGCTAGCAACAACACCACCGATAAGGCCAGACCAAGTTTTATTAGGGCTAATTCGTGGTGCTAATTTGGCGCCGCCTAAAATTCTGCCCGCAAAAAATGCAAAAATATCCGTAACCCAGATTACAGCGAACATCCAAAGCAATATTTCAGAAGCATGCGAAGAATGAAAACGTATTTTTATTGTGCAATAAAGGGGAATTAAAATATAAAAGAAGCCAAGGGTACGCCATCTTTGCTGCTCTTTTCCTTCAGCAGATTTAATCATATCGAGCCATTCTGCTGTCATCAAAATTGCTATAATGAGGGTCAAAAGAATAAATATTTCTTTGGCACCAAAAATAGCATAAAGGGCAACTGGAATTAATACTATCGCCGTTAGAACTCTTTGTTTAGTGTTGGTTCTTGGATCAAGAAAATGTACTTGGGAGATTATTTTGTTTAAAATTCTATCAAAAAATGCTATGGTTTTTTTAACACAATTTACAGATTTATCAAAAAAGTGCGAAAGCTTATTTTGCTCCATATTGTTATAATTTTGTTACATTTCATAATTAATTACGGCCCTAACAATAATTAGAATTAATGTCAGGGCCGTAATTTATTGTTATTTTTTCTTAGAAGGGTGAGAGTCTTTATCGTGGTGAGCGTCTTTCAATTCCTGAGCTTCCTTTCCTAATTCCTGTGCAGAACCTTTATAAACTTCAGGAAATAATGCTGCGCATATTCCAAGAACAGCAACAATCATAACCAAAAGAATTAAAAGTGCTTTGGCAGCAAAAATGATATAAAGAGCCACCGGGATCAAAACTAGAGCTGCTATCACTCTTTGCTTGGCACTTTTTTTAGCATCAAGAAATGGTATCTGGGCAATTATTTTGTTTAGACCTTTATCAAGAAAGTCCACAGTTTTTTTGGTCCAATTTACACCATTATCAAAAACTTTTGAAACATTATTGTCTTTTTCCATATCGCCTCTCCCTTTTGTTAAATTCATAAATCGCCGACAACAGATCTTGTTTACTGAAGTCGGGCCAAAAAACTTTGGTAAAGTAGAATTCAGCGTAAGCCAATTGCCACAATAAAAAATTACTCAACCTTATATCCCCTGCTGTTCTTATTAAAAGATCAGGGTCAGGAATTTCAGGATGATAAAGATTTTTTGCGACAAGGTTTTCGCTGATGTCAGAGACGCTAATTTTGCCTTCACTAACTGCAAGAGCTATTTTCTTGGTTGCGTCAACCAACTCTTGTCGTGATCCATAACTGAACGCAACATTCAAAGTTAATGATTTATTATTTTTGGTTCTTTCTTCGAGGGAGGAAATTTTTTCTCTAATTTCTGTAGAAAGTCTTTGTAAATTCCCCGAAATAACTATGCGCATACCCTTTTCAATTAAAGGCTTAGTTTCTTTATCAAGATATTCATTGAGCAGCTTCATTAAATAGTCGACCTCTTCCTTCGGACGGTCCCAATTTTCAGACGAGAAAGCGTAAATAGTTAGATATTTTACTCCAAGCTCTGCACAGCTCTCAGCAATTTTCTTAACATTTTCTGAACCAGTTTTATGGCCAATAGCTAGAGGAAGATTTTTCGACTTCGCCCATCTAGCATTACCATCCATAATTATGGCGATATGAGAGGGGATTTTTAAATCGGTAAGTTTAAAGCTGCCTTTTTTGCCGAAAAGAAACATTAAATCTTCATCAAGTCTTTTTCTTTTAGGGCAATTACATCATCAATTTTTTTGACAAATTCATCAGTGATTTTTTGCACTATGTCAGTAAAGGAATGAATTTGATCTTTACCCACCTCTTTTTCATGTTTCTTGAATTCATCTAATATATCGCGACGTATATTGCGAATGGCGATTTTTTTATCTTCCCCATATTTCTTAGCTAATTTTACTAAATCTTTTCTCCGCTCTTCACTTAATTTTGGAATCATGATGCGGATTGTCATGCCATCAACCATAGGATTAAAACCAAGGTTAGAATTGATGATAGCCTTTTCCACTGCCTTAATATTTTCGCGATCCCAAACTTGGATTGATAAACTTGTAGCCTCAGGAACTGAAATGCTGGCCACTTGGGAAATTGGCATAAAGCTGCCATAAACTTCAACTTTGATTGGATCAAGCAAGCCTGGGGTTGCTCTTCCTGTTGAGATACTATCCATGTCACGCTTAAGCGAAACCATGGTTTCTTCCATTTTTTTACGAGTTTTGTCAGTTAATTGATTGATCATAACTTAATTAATGATTGTAAATCTTCCTTTTCCCTGCACCACCTCTTGCAGAGCGTTTTCTTCTTTGATCGAAAAAACTACGATCGGTAACTTGTTATCTTTGGCTAGGGTTATAGCAGTTTGATCCATAACTCTTAAATCCTGCTTAATTATATCAATATATTTTACTTTATCATAACGAACAGCATCTTTGTCGATTTTTGGGTCAGCAGAATAAACACCATCCACTTGTGTTCCTTTAAGTATACCATCACAGCCCATTTCAACGGCACGCAATACTGCAGCAGTATCGGTAGTAAAGAAAGGATTTCCCGTTCCAGCAGAAAAAATAACTACTCTACCTTTCTCCAGATGGCGTGCAGCGCGACGCTTAATATATGGCTCACAAATACTATTCATGGTGATGGCTGACAACATGCGGGTTGCTATACCAGCTTTTTCTAAGGCACTTTGCAAAGCCAGGCCATTAATGCAAGTAGCAAGCATGCCCATATAGTCTGCAGTAACCCTTTCTATAGATTTCGCTGCTTGCGAAACGCCACGAAAAATATTGCCTCCCCCCACAACCAGGCAGATTTCGCAGCCTAATTTATGAGCTGAAATAATTTGATTGCAGATCTTTTCAATGGCCTTGGATTCATGCCCAAATTCCTTATCGCCCATCAAGGCTTCGCCTGATACTTTGAAGATAATTCGCTTAAATTTTAGCTCGGGTTTCTTAGACATTCACTATTTGAAATTATTGAGGACTAAAAGCCTGTCTTCAAACACATTTTATTATCTTTTCTTTAACAACGTTTTTACAACGCTATGCTGGGCGAAGTTATTCGCCCAAAAATTCTGGACAATGACAGGAAGCACTATTTCAGGCTTATCTGAATAATGCTTCCTAAATAAAAGCCTATTTTGTCATTGAGGCAACTTCCGCAGCAAAATCATTCTCTTTTTTCTCGATTCCTTCACCAAGAATAAAAAGTCTGAAGCCAGAAATTTTAGTGTCTTCACTTTCTTTACTAAATTTGGCAATCAAATCTTTGATTTTCAATTTGTCATCCATGACAAAAAGCTGTTCTAAAAGAACCACTTCTTCATAATATTTTCTGATACGCCCTTCAATCATTTTATCGATAATGCTTTCAGGCTTGCCTGAAGCACGGGCTTGTTCTTTTAGAACCTCAGTTTCGCGAGCAAGTTTTGCTGAATCAACAGTATCAATTGATAATGCTTCCGGTTTAGCAGCGGCAATGTGCATAGCAATTTGTTTACCAATTTCTGCCAATTTGTCTTTTGGAGCACTTGATTCAAGAGCAACCAAAACACCAATTTTACCCATATTATTGGCTATAGTATTGTGAATATAGCTTACAACCAAGCCATTTGCCACTTCTAGATTAGCAATTCTTCTGACGTTGATATTTTCGCCAATAACGCTGATTTGGTTTTTTACTTCTTCTTCAACTGAATGAGAAACCTCAAGAAATTTGCTGGTTTTAAGTTTTTCAACATCATCGCCAAGGCCAAGAGCAAGTTTAGCTATAGCCGCTCCAAATTCTTGGAATTTTTGGTTACGAGCAACAAAATCGGTTTCCGAATTAACTTCAGCCATAGCCGCTTTATTGCCTTCGATGTGAACTATAACCGCACCTTCAGAAGTTACGCGACCACTTTTTTTAACTGCCGATGAAAGGCCTTTTTTTCTGAGCCAATCAACAGATTTTTCAAAATCATCGCCATTTTCTGCAAGGGCTTTATTACAATCTGCGATACCACAACCAGTGGCCTCACGTAGTTTTTTGATAAGAGATAGATCTGCCATATTGTTTAGAAATTATAAATTATTTTTTTTCTGCTGTTTTTTTTGCAGCTGGTTTTTTAGTAGCGTGCTTTGCTGCACTTTCTTTTTCTGTACCCTTTTCTCCAGCAGTTTTTTCAGATTTTCCTGAAGTTTCAGATTTTTTTACGATTTCTTTTCTTTTGAAATCGCGGCCTTTTTTGTCAGCCGGACCTGATTTTTTCTCAAATTTTTCAGAAGCAGCACTAGTGAATTGATGGATATTTTCTGGCAATTCATCGCTTTCAAATTTGCTGATATCTATTCCTGAAATCGCCATATTTTCTTTAATTCCAGCAATTGCTGCATCAGAAATTAAGCGGCAAAAAAGTTTAATTGATTTTGCTGAATCATCATTGCCAGGGATTGGGAAAGTTATGCCGTTAGGATTACAGTTAGAATCCAACACTGCCATAATTGGAATATTAAGTTTTTTAGCTTCTGCAATTGCCAAAGCTTCTTTGTGAGTGTCAATTACAAACACCAAATCAGGATAACCTCCCATATTTTTGATGCCGCCTAAAGCTTGTTCTAACTTGGCTCTTTGCCTTTCCAATACAAGTTTCTCTTTTTTATTATAGCCAACCTCAGTATCAGCAAGTTGCTCTTCGATTTTTTTCAAAGTTTTAATTGATTGCGAGACAGTTTTCCAGTTAGTAAGCATCCCGCCTAACCATCTAAAATTAACGTAATATTGACCACATCTTTTTGCCGCTTCTGCTACAGGCTCAATGGCTTGTTTCTTGGTTGCAACAAAAAGAATACGCCCATTATTTTTAGCAATTTCTTTAACTGTTTTTAGAGAATTTTGTAGTAACTGCGCAGTTTTATTGAGGTCAATAATGCTGATGCCATTACGACTTGTATAGATATATTTCGCCATTTTTGGATTACGACGCATGGTCTTATGGCCGAAATGAGCGCCAGCTTCAAGTAGCTGTCTGATAGTAAATTGAGGAAGTTCTGTTTTAGACATAGTATGAATAGTTTTGGTTATTTACCAAATAACAGCAAATCCACGCCAAACCTTGTAATTAAGGCTTAAGCGAGGACACCAAATCGCTATTATTTGTGGAATTAATAAGTGAAAACGCCCTGAGAACTCAAGGCGAGGGGCCATTTATTTAAGGAAGAATAAAAAAAAAGCAACCTGAAAAATCAGTGAAATGCAATAAAAATTAGGCTGGAAATCGCCATTATCAAACTCACATAAAGAACCCCTACGAACCACGGATTATGTAGCGAGAAATGGTTGGGTTTTTTCTTCAAAAAATCATTCCCAAAATTATTTTTTTGCTCTTCAGTTGCTCTTTCGCCAACTATTTTGAATTCGCCTTCAATTATTTTTTTGTGACGTATGCGGAATAATTTTAAAATTATTTTTTCAATTACCAAAAACCAGAGGATGTAAAGGGTTATAGGTAAAAGAGCCGGCCAAATTTTTAAGAGAAATTTTAAAAGCATTTTTAGAATCGCTATTTTAGAGTCATCAAAAACTATTCAAACCATTTTTAAGGCAAAGATTTCCTTATTTGCTACTTACCAAATATATCCTGATCTTCGTCATAATTTTATCAAAAAACCTAACTTAAAAAGATTGCGAATAGATTCTGATAAATTTTTTTATTTTTTCTCAAAAGTCATGATAATTTTTCCTGCTATCGATTTAAAAAATGGCCAATGTGTGCGCCTATTTAAGGGTGATATGAACCAAGCTACAATTTTTGGTGATGACCCAGCAGCTCAAGCTAAAGAATTTGAAAATCTTGGTTTTAAATTTTTACATATTGTCGATCTAGATGGTGCGATTGCTGGCCAAACTGCTAATGAGGAATCAATAAAAAAAATTTTAAGTTCGATAAAAATTCCTGTACAACTTGGTGGTGGAATCAGATCAATTTCTGCAATCGAAAAATGGCTATCCCTGGGAATAAACCGCGTCATTCTTGGAACTATAGCAGCAAAAAATCCTGAATTAGTTAAAGAAGCATGCAAAAAATTTCCTGGCAAAATTGTTGTCGGTATAGATGCAATAAATGGCCTGGTAGCTACAGAAGGCTGGGTAAAAACTTCAAAGATTTCAGTTTTAGAACTAGCTAAAAAATATGAAAATTGTGGTGTTGCAGCAATAATTTACACCGATATCTCTCGCGATGGAACCTTAAGTGGCGCTGATTTAGAGGGCACAAAAAACCTGGCCCAGAATTTAACAATTCCCGTAATCGCTTCTGGTGGGGTTTCCTGTCTTGATGATGTTTTAAAAATTAAATCCTTGGAAGAATATGGTGTAACTGGTGTTATCATTGGTCGCGCACTTTATGACAAAAAAATTGCTGCAGAAGAATTAATAAAACTTCAATGACCACCCCTAGAACCACCCTTCTAGGATAGAAGACTTAGCAGTAAAAGGGTAATCGCCAAAAATTTAGCGTTCAGAGCTTGAATTTTTCTTTTCTGCCTCTAGGGTGCCGCGCGCTTTTCCCAGTCTAATCCCCTGGCCAAAATTAATTTCCAATAAACTAATGCGTTACTTAGCCTTAACCCTCAAGGACCGCGAGGAGATGCTTAAAGCTGTCGGTGCCTCTAATATTGATCAGCTTTTTGATGCCGTCCCACAAGAATTTTTGCTTAAAAAGCCAATCGAAAATCTTCCTAATCATCAAGGCGAAATTGAAGTAGAAAATTTTTTACAAAGGCTTGCTAGCAAAAATCGCTCAGCTGCAAGCGGGCCATTTTTCTTAGGCGCAGGATGCTATAAACACCATATCCCAGCTGCTGTTGACCATATAATTCAACGTTCAGAATTTTTAACTTCTTACACCCCTTATCAACCAGAAATTTCTCAAGGCACTTTGGCAACGATCTTTCAATTTCAAAGCATCATCGCCCTGTTAACTGGCATGGAAATTGCCAATGCTTCGATGTATGACGGTGCCACCTCTTTAGCTGAAAGCTGTTTAATGGCGCTTAGAATCAAGTCCAATCGCAAAAATATAGCGGTTTTTGGGCATATTCACCCTGATTATCTCGAAGTTACTAAAACTTCTCTCGATCTAAATGAAGCAAAATTCGTCGATGAAAAAAATCTCGATGAAAGCTGTGCTGCTATGGTTGTGCAATATCCTGATTTTTACGGTGAAATTACCAATCTTGATGAAATCAGAAAAAAATGTGATGCTGTGGGCGCCCTATTGATTGTTGTAACTAATGAAATTCTTTCACTTGGTTTATTGGAAGCCCCAAAACAAGCAGACATTGTAGTTGGCGAGGCCTCATCACTTGGAGTTGGCTTAAATTTTGGCGGGCCCCTTTTAGGATTTTTTGCCTGTAAAAAAGAATTTGTACGCCAAATGCCAGGCAGAATTTGCGGCGCTACAGTCGATGCCGATGGTAAGCTTGGTTATGTTTTAACTCTAAATGCCCGCGAACAACATATCCGCCGCGAAAAAGCCACTTCCAACATTTGTTCCAACCAAGGGCTTTGCGCCACTGCCTTCACAATTCATGCCTCATTACTTGGCGAAAATGGCTTTAAAAAATTGGCTTTAATTAATCATAAAAAAGCCTGCGACCTCGCCGATGCTCTTGCAAAAGTTAAAGGCATAAAAATTTTAAATAAAAATTTCTTTAACGAATTCACCATAGAACTCAATAAAGACACGGCCGAAATTAATAAAAAACTTTTAGAAAATAATATCATTGGTGGCTTTGCTGACGGCAAAAAAATGATCGTCGCTACCAGCGAATTAACTAGCGACAGCGATATTAATGCCTTCGTGAGCGCTTTAGAAAAAATTTTAAATTAACCTTTCTATGACTTTTATCCCTCAAGAAATCGGCGGCTTAAATCACGAAACTGAAATTTTAATTAAGCAATCACGCCCAGGAGCTTGCGGCGTTGATTTACCTTCAGTGGCTGATTTTACTTTACGCACTGGCCAAAAAAAGCGCGAAAAAATTGGTCTTGCCGAGGTAAATGAACCTCAAGTAATTCGTCACTTCGTACGCCTTTCTAATCAAAATTATTCGATCGATGCCGGCTTTTATCCGCTTGGCTCGTGTACCATGAAACATAATCCGCGCCTAAATGAAAAAATGGCGCGCTTGCCTGGTTTTGCTGATATTCATCCCCTACAAGATGAATCAACTATTCAAGGCGCGCTGGAATTAATGTTTAATTTGCAAAAATGGCTTGGCACTTTAACCGGCCTTGAAGGCGTTTCTCTTGCTCCAGCAGCAGGCGCACAGGGTGAATTGGCAGGTATGTTAGTAATTAAAAAAGCTCATGAAGAAAATGGGCAAGGCCATAGAAAAATCGTTTTAATCCCAGATTCTGCGCATGGCACCAACCCAGCAACAGCAGCTATTTGTGGCTTCCAAATTAAAGTTATACCTTCCAATTCTGAAGGATTAATTGATTTAGACCTTTTTAAAAAATTAATCGCTGAGCATGGCCAAAACATTGCCGGCACGATGATCACCAATCCAAATACCTGCGGAAAATTTGAAAAAAATATTAGAGAAATCGCTGATTTAATTCATTCTGTTGGCGCTTACTTTTACTGCGACGGTGCTAATTATAACGCCATTGTAGGCAAAGTTCGGCCTGCTGATATCGGCGTTGATGTAATGCATTTTAATTTACACAAAACTTTCTCGACCCCACATGGGGGTGGCGGCCCTGGCTCTGGCCCGATTGCCGTGCGCAAAGAATTAATGCAATTTTTGCCTATTCCGCATGTAGTTAAAGAGGGAGAAACCTATAGATTTGTGGCTCCAAAAAACTCCTGCGGCAAAGTAAAAGGCTTTAATGGCCAATTTGGTATGCACGTTCGAGCCTTATCTTATATGCTTTCACATGGAGCAGATGGTTTGCAAAAAGTTGCTGAAGATGCAGTATTAGGTGCTAATTATATTTTAGCTCGTTTGAAGGATTATTACCATGTCCCCTTTCCTGGCAATTGTATGCACGAATGTTTGTTAACTGACAAAATCCAAAAAGGCCAAGGAATCTCGACGCTTGATATCGCCAAGGCCTTGGTTGAATTCGGCATTCACCCAATGACTGTCTTCTTCCCTCTAGTAGTGCAAGGCGCAATGCTCATCGAGCCAACTGAAACGGAAACTAAAGAAACAATTGATCAATTTATCGACACTATGGTTTTCATCGCCAAAGAAATTGAGGAAGGCCGTGGTGATAAGTTCCATCAATATCCGCTTTCAACGCCAAGAAGAAGATTAGATGATGTTAGGGCAGCAAAAAATCCAGTTACAACTTGGATGGCACTGTCTTAAATAAATCTTAAAAAAACTCATGAAGAACCGCTCTGCCTTCACTCTTACCGAACTCTCGGTTGTATTGGTTATCATTGGCATCATTGTTTTTGGGATAATGAAAGGAGCGGTTCTAGTTTCTTCAAGCAGAATTGCTAATGCTCGCTCTCTTGCCGCTAAATCCTCAGTTGCTGACATTTCAGGGTTAATTGGTTGGTATGATACAACCAGCGCCAGCGCTTTCAAATCAGGCGAAGCTTATAATGGTTCACAAATTAGCGAATGGCGCGACATAAGTGCTGGCTCAATAACCTTAACAAGAAACAAACTAACCCGAACTGCCAGCAGTGCTGTAACTTATGTGTCGCAAGGAATAAATTTAATGCCAAGCATTTATTTTAGCGGCAGCACAGGAGCAAATCTAAGCCTATCCACTTTTTACCAAGGCAATCTAGCACAGGGCACCATCTTCATTATTTTTCAGCCGAAATATTCACCCAGCCTAGGAAGTTATAGTTTTCTTTGTGACGCTTATAGCACCAGCGCTGTTTCCGCAATAGGGATCGATTCATCTTCTATTGTGATGAACATCGGCTCGGGCAACACTACAACATCAACGGTCTCTAACTCTGCCAGCTTTTCCAGCGGTAAAAGCTATATTATTGCCGCTTACATAAATGGCTCAAGCTCCAAAGCTTATTCCAACAATGCCACAACTAGTGCTGGAAATGCTAATATTAACCCTGGCTCAAACCCTATGGTAGGCCTTACTGTAGGCAGTGCCCGCGCTGGCGGCAGTGCCTTTAACGGTTATATTTCTGAAGTCATAATTTATGACCGCCCCTTGCAACTCCAGGAAAGAAAAGATGTGATGGCCTATTTAGGAAAGAAATATCAGATAACGGTTAGCGGATTGTAAATAAGTTGTAATAAGAAAAATAAATCCTTGACGATTTTTCTAAATTCACTACATAATTTACCTAATTCTAACCTCCAATAACGCCAAAATATATGAACTCCAACTCACTTACACTTCAACCTAGCTTCAAAAGAGGTCTATCCAAATCCACTGATGGCGGGTTTTTACAATATCTGCGCGAAGTTCAGAAATTTCCAATGCTCACACCAGAGCAAGAATTTGAATATGGTGTAAAATTTGCTGAAACTGGAGACCGAGAAGCCGCCAAGGCCTTAGTCCAAAGCCATTTACGTCTAGTGGTAAAGATGGCTTCAAAATTTAGAAATTATGGTTTGCCGTTAATTGACCTAGTTTCAGAAGGAAATTTGGGATTGATGCAAGCGGTAAAAAAATTCAATCCACATAAAGGTTTTCGTTTCGCTACTTATGCCATGTGGTGGATCCGCGCTTACATTCAAGATTATATTCTGCGCTCGTGGTCTCTAGTTAAAATCGGCACTACCGCCGCGCAAAAAAAACTTTTTTTCAATTTACACAAAATCAAAAGAAAACTCAGCGCTCATGGTGAGTATCCTAGCGACAAAGCTCTTCCCCTTGAACATGTAGCACAAATAGCTTCCGATCTTAATGTTTCACAAAAAGAAGTTATTGAAATGGATTCGCGTCTTTCGCAATCTGATACTTCACTGAATAATTTAGTTGGTGATGAAGATGATAGGAAAGAAATGGGCGATATGTTGGCTGCACAACAACCAACTCAAGAAGAAATCGCTATCGAGAACCAAGAAAAATCACGTAAAACTGCTTTGTTCCAAAAAGCTTTCGCAACTTTAAATGAACGCGAAAAAGATATATTGACCAAACGTCAAATGGCAGAAGAATCTTTAACTTTAGAAGAATTAAGCCAGATCCACAAAGTCTCGCGCGAACGCATTCGCCAGATTGAGGAAAATGCTATCAAGAAAATCAGAAAAGAAATAAATAGGCTGGATACAAGTTCTACTCTATAACAGGTTCTTTTAGGAATTATCTAGAGGCAATGCTTTGCATTAGTTATGCGCTTCTACCTAAAGCTTGGCTTTAGCCTTATGTAAGTTTAGAAATAGCCTCTATTCTTCTTTTTAACCACCGCGTTATTCTTTAAAATTTGATAGACTTTACTCTTTCTACCCTCTGATAAAATTTTTCCTGTTTCTTGTTAGATGCCAACAAAATTGATGGCTATAAGTAAGGGAGTCAGAGACAGATTTTATATTATTCCCTTCTTATCATTTTCCTCTATCTAAATCTAATTCGTTATGCCTAGCAATCCGAACCAAGCTTACACCACAGATTTGGACTTATTTTACTCTGCATTGGCAGCCCCGAATATTCTGACTTCATTACCAATAGGACTTGATGCAAATCAAATAAGAGAAATCGCAAAAGCCTTTTTCTTTACCACACTTTCTTATTCAAAGAGAGGTTTAGAAGCGGATCCTTATTGCATAAAACAAATAATGGCGGAAACCATATCAACTACTCATTTTCCAGAGGAATGCGCCCTCGCCGGCCGCTATTTAAATGAAGCCGCCCAGCTTGTCCAAAATGGAGAGGAATTTTCCAGAAAAATTATCATTGATAGTCAGGAAGTTGAAAAAAGGTTCAGAATAACAGCCAGCGTGCATCGTACAGGGCATTTGTCATATTTTATTACTAGATTTGGCAGCTATCCAGAACTTCTGGTTTATCTGGATGGGCATTGCAACTTCGGTGCTGATAGTAACAAAATGACAGGCTATGGAGAAGCATCATTTATCATTAATCCTAATAGATTTTATGGAGAATTATTAAAGGAGAAGTCCAATCCTACTGTGGCACTTGCATTATTTGAAGCCCTGCTACTTGAGCTGCTAACCTACTCACGCGAAAAATATAAAACAGAAACCGGAATGAATGAGCTGCCTGTCACTTACTCTACGGCGTTACTAAAAAATGCTCTATCTGGAATTGTAGAATGCAAAACTGCTCATAGATCCATAACTGAATATTATAAGAGCGGTAAAATAATATATAATTATATGGACGATATTAACCCGCTCCACGAGAAAGAGAGAGTTGAGGACGAAGATACTATATTATATGGGTTGGATGATAACCAGCTTTCTATAGAGGAAATGGAAGCATATGATAAAATAATAGACAGAGATAATTATGGACAAATTATCACTGAATTAAGACAACCCACAAAAATACAGCTACGGGCAAACTGCACCGAAAAATCCACAAAGCTCTTATATAATGCCCTCATCCATCAGCTTCATCCAGAATTGCCTGAACAAGAAATCAAAAATGCCATTAAATTTTGGGAAGAAAGTGAGATTGAAAATGGTATTAACAAATTAATCGAATTTATTAACGCCAAAGAAGAAGAAGTACTAAACAAAGGGTCATATTATACCTCTATCCCCCTCTTTAATACTATCACGGCAGCACTAGAAGATATTCTTGTAATGGCCAAAGAAAAAGAGAACTCAGCTCTACAAAAAGGTGAAAATGGTCACAACATTTATGCAAACTCAGAAACTCACAGAAATCGTGCTCTTAAAATAGAAGAAAGTTTGCTTCTTCCACGCGCCGCTAAAGCCGTGCAATATTTAAACACAATTTTCCTGAAAGGTTCTTCTGCGGAAGAAATAGAAAAAATTTTACAAGAAGGTAGCATCGAAAAAAGCATCAAGGCTTTAGAAAATCTTATACTTTCCACCCAACAAGAGGCACTAGAAGAAAACTACAAAGAGCGCACACCTACCCCAAAACATATCCTTTCTAACGAGGCTAGAAGGATGTTGATAAATTTTGCTTCAAATTTAACGCTCACTTTTTCAGCTAATAATGTGCAAGAAAATCAAGTAGTTGGCCTCATCGCAAAAATAACAGAAATTGTCCCGGAAGTTGCCGCTATATTATCTCAACTTGAGCAAGTTTACAAAACCAAAGAAAATAGTGACGTAGAAGAGGTTAATAGTGATAAAGAACATAAAAAAGAAGACGAGCTCCCTTCCACTCACCCCAACCCTAAAACAATAGATGTCCAGATAAACAAAATTTCTTCTCGCTATACATAATTAAAAAAGCCTAAAGGCCAATTTGAATATCAGATAAACAAGCAAAAGGCTCAGGTTTTTAGAATCATTTTTAAACCTCCACAAAAACCTTCCTTCAAAGAAATATAGAAATAAATTTGCTTTAATGGGGCCTCTTTAAGCATAAGCACCTCTCTGCGCTATTTAATTTCTACAATGTTTACCGGAATAATCACAAATCTTGGATCCGTTGAATCAATAGATTTCAACGAGAAAAACGATCTATTGCTCAAAATTGCAACTGATAAAAGTAATATAAAACGTAAGCTAGAGATTGGCTGCTCAATTGCGTGCAACGGCATTTGCCTAACTTTAATTGGAAAAGAAATTAGCAGAAAAAAAGTGATTTTTTCCTTTCAAGCTTCCCAGGAAACTTGCCAAAGAACTACTTTGAAAAATTGGTCAAAAGGGCAATTAATTAATCTGGAGTTTGCTTTGAGAATTGGCGATGAACTAGGTGGCCATATGGTTCTAGGCCATGTTGATGGGCTAGCAAAAATCACAGGGGTAGAACCAGTAAAGGATTCTCGGAAATTTACATTTGAAACAAAAAATAATCTGATGAAATTCATCGCCGAGAAAGGCTCAATAGCCCTTGATGGTGTTTCTTTAACTGTCAACTCAGTCAATAAAAATTCTTTCCACATTAACATTATTCCGCACAGCTTAGCCAACACCAATTTCCAAAACGCCAAACTCGGCGATGAAGTAAATTTGGAAATTGACGCAATGGCACGTTATGCGGCAAGGCTTTTACAAAATGCATAAGAAATACTTAGGACAAACTCTAGCCACAATTCCAGAAATCATCGAAGACGCCAAGCAAGGAAAAATGTTCATTTTGGTGGATGATGAAAAACGCGAAAACGAAGGAGATTTAGTAATTCCCTCCCAAATGTGCGATGATAAAAAAATTAATTTTATGGCTAAATATGGGCGCGGTTTAATTTGTTTGGCGCTCACAGAAGAAAGGGTCTCCCAACTTGAGCTGCCTTTAATGGCGATGAATAATGAATCCCCTCATAAAACTGCTTTTACAGTTTCAATTGAAGCACGCGAAGGAATTTCAACAGGCATTTCCGCTTTCGATCGCGCCAAAACTATTCAAGACGCCATCGACCCCAAAAAAAACAAAGAATCTCTGGTTAGCCCCGGCCACATTTTCCCCCTGAAAGCACAAAATGGCGGCGTTTTAGTGCGCGCCGGGCACACTGAAGCGGCCGTTGACATTGCCCGTCTAGCCGGCCTTAACCCTTCCGGCGTAATTTGTGAAATCATGAATGATGACGGTTCGATGGCGCGCTTACCAGATCTGTTTAAATTCGCTAAAACGCATAACATGAAAATTGCCGCCATTGCCGACCTCATCGAATATAGGCGCAAACATGAAAAATTAATTGAATTAGTTTCGCAAAAAATTTTCGCCAGTAAAAGCGCCGGTGAATTCAATGCTGTAATTTATCGCAGCAAAATCGATAATGTTGAACATATCGCCCTAGTAAAAGGTAAGATTAATCAAGGCTCCCCAATTCTGGTTCGAATGCATCATTTAAATATTCTCAGCGATTGTTTGGATGAGGAAAAAAACCCGCGCACTGGTTTGCTTATAAAGGCTATGAAAAAAATCGCTAAAGAGAGAAATGGCGTTGTGGTTTTGATCAGACAACCCAATGAATCAATCTCGCATTTATTATCCTCTAGTGATGAAGCAATACAGAAAGAAAAAAATAATCCGCAAAAACCTAAAGGAAGAGAGCTAAGAAATTATGGCATCGGCGCCCAGATTTTATCAGATTTGGGGATTAAGGATATGATTCTTTTAACTAATTCTAGAAAAGCAGTTATTGGCCTTGAGGGCTATAATATCAGAATTTGCAGCTATAGGAAAATTTAAAGCTATATTTCAGCGCACTATCACCATTATTTCTTAAAAAATTAGCTGAGGGGAAAGCGATTTAAGCTATTAGTGGGCATATAAAGCCAACTACCACGTAACAAGATTAATTGAGAACTATGCTTTTATGGGGCTAATAAGGATTGATAAATCAGTAGAGTATTGGAGGACATCATTAACATCAGAACTAAGCCCAATCTTCATCAAGACTATTTATTTTGCTGTAGATCCCAAACAGCAACTAGGATAATGAAAACAAAAAAAACTTAGAAAGAACTCTCTTTACAAAATTCTAAAATAATCACCCAGAAAAAACTGGAATTTTAGGACAGTCTATCGCTCGTGTCCTCTGCTAACGACCAATTGCCTTACTGTAACCTTGACAGGCGAAGTTGTAGGTGTTCTTGCTCTATTTTCTTCATTAGCAACATCACACAAAACTTCCAATGAAGTTCCACCATCATTACACACAGAAAGGGCATAGGTTTTTTTATCCAATTCTTGCACCATTTGGCGGCTTAGAACTCTTATTCCCCCACGATAACCTGATCGCGAAAGCAAAAAAAGACGATTAAGAATTTTTATATAGGAATTAGTGCGGGGATTGGTGCTAGGAGCCACAGTCCCAGTCATTATCTGCTCGTCAGTAGCATTGATCAAATGCTCAAAAAGTGTCTCAGCAATTTCAGCCGTTTCTTTTTCAATGCGTTGAAAAATATCTGTAAGAAATTTTAGATCCTTCAAAAGTTCATCAGGAGCGCCCTGCAATATTGAATGATCCAGAGGAAAATTATTTAGCTTCTCATAATTTGTAGCCATAGATCTTTAAATAAATTTTTTGATTAACGGAGAAAGTGGGGCAAAAATTTCGCCATTAGATTCAAGGCGTAGTTTAACAAAATTAAGAACTCGTGGCAAGAGATTTAAATATTGGTGCTTACCATCTCGCAAAGAAAGACGCGAAAAAACTCCCAAAATTTTTATATTCCTCTGTAAAGACAATATTGCATAATCCTTGACAAAAGCCTTTGTATCACAAACGGAGTTTTTAAGATAATGATCAAAAATTTTGCAGCGGATTGCTTCATTGACATCCCTCCTGGCATCTTCAAGAAGAGAAACCAGATCATAGGCTCGTGAACCAACAGCTGCATCCTGAAAATCAAGCAAGCCCACTTGTTTGAACCCTTCCCTACCCTCTAAAATCATCAAATTATCAGCATGATAATCGCGCAAAACCACTACTGGTTTTTCACTTTGGGTATGATAGTCACGCTCAAGAAGCGAATAGCCGAGGTGGTCGAAAAGCTGAAACCATAAAAATTTAAAATGCGCTTTTTCTTGCAAACTCATCGATTTTTTTTGGAGGGGCAAATACCAATCAACAAACAACATAACTTCTCGGAATAGAAGCGCGTGGTTGTAGGCAGGAAGGTTGGTTGGAGCTTTTAATTTATGAATGTCAATTAAACAATCGCAGGCTTTTTCATAAAGCAAGAGCTCTTGCTCGGGAGCCACAGCCAAAGCACGCCCATAACTATTATCACCAAAATCTTCTAATAAAATAAATCCTGATTTTTTATCAATGGCAAAAATTTTTGGCGCCGAAAATCCGTTGGAAGTTAAGAATTCATCAACAGCTATGAAGGGCCGTACCTCCTCAAATTGTGGCGGCGCAAACATTAATATAAAGCTGCCGCCTTCATAAAAAATTCGATAATAAGAACGAAAAGAAGCATCCCCAGCAATTTTCTTTATCTGGCAATTAACAATTTTGTTTTGAGTTAAAAATTGGTGCGCATGCTCTTCGTTCAAGGAAATCATTGTTCAGAAATCAAGTTTGGAATAATAGTCTGGCGGATTAACATTCGGAAGCCGATCTTTCAAAATTTCGCCAAAAATTTTATGCGATTTGATCAAGCTATACCAATCTTTTGCCGGTGTATAATGGTTCCAATTAATATCACCAAAATAATCAAGCACAGAAAGCTGGCTTGCCGCAGCAAAATCGGCAACAGAAATTTGATCTCCCCCCAAATATTTTCTGGTTTCAAGAAGATATTCAATATAGGTTAAATGAATGTTCAGATTATTTCTGGCAATACGTAAAATTTCAGAATTAGGTGATCTAGCTCCAGGCAAATAGCGGTTAAAATAGCGTTCATTTAAAACATATTTGCTGACTTCGTTATAAAATTTTTCATCAAACCAATGTTGAAGACGTCGCGTTTCTGCTCTTTTTATTGTTGATTCGCCAAGAAAGCTTTTTCCTTCTTTATGCTTTTCTTCAATATATTCGATAATGGTAGAACTATTGGGAATCACCACTGAGTCACTGTTATCAAACAGCACTGGCACTGTGCCAGCTGGGTTCATGGCAATAAATTCTTTGCGCCTTTCCCAAAAATTTTCTTGAATTAATTCAAAGCCAATTTCCTTCGCCGCCAAGTGCACTCTAACCTTACGCGCAAAAGGGCAAATCGGGTGATGATAAAGACGATACATATTTAAATTGGGATAGAATTCGTATGAGAACTCACATTAAATTTGCAAAAATTACTTTTTGAAGTCTTTATTTGTGCAGAAACTTTAATTTTTACTCAGGATTTATGTCAAAAAAAGTTGCCCTAATTGACGGATATAGCTTTGTTTTTCGCGCCTATCACTCTTTACCACCCCTAACCAGGCCAGACGGCACGCCGGTTGGCGCTGTTTATGGCTTTACCAATATGTTAATAAAATTGCTGGCCAGCCTTGAAGTAAGCCATGTCGCAGTTGTTTTTGATTCTGGAACAAAAACTTTCCGCAATGATATTTACCCAGATTACAAAGCCCATCGCCCACCCTGCCCTGAAGATTTAAAGCCCCAATTTCCTATAATTCGCCAAAGTGCTGAGGCATTGAATTTGCAGATATTGGAAAAAACTGGCTTCGAGGCCGATGATATTATCGCCACAATTGCCAAAAAATCTGCCGCCCATGGTTATCAAGTGCTTATTATTTCTTCCGATAAAGATTTAATGCAGCTGATCAACGACAAAATTTTCATGTATGACGCAATGAGAAATAAGCTTATCAGAGCCTCAGAAGTGAAAGAGAAATTTTTTGTTGAGCCCAAACAAATTCTTGATGTTTTGTCTTTAATGGGTGATTCCTCCGACAACATTCCAGGCGTTAGAGGAATTGGCCCCAAGACTGCAGCCGAGTTAATTGAACAGTTTGGAAGTTTGGAAAATATTTTTGCCAATCTTGATAAAATTAAGCAGGAAAAAAGGCGTGAAATGCTAGTGGCGGGGCAAGAAGATGCTAAATTGTCAAAAATTTTACTGACTTTAAAAGAGAATGTTGAGCTTGGTATTAGTTTAGAAGATCTAAAAGTAAGGGCTCTCGACCCTCATAAATTTATTTTATTCCTTGAAGAACAAGGCTTCCGCTCATTAATCACGCGGGTTAAAAAGGAATTTAATATTGCAGACGAAGTATGCAGCGCGGAAACGAAACTTCAGAAAAAAATCCGGGAAGAGCTGGCATTTAAAGATATAAAAATTCACGAAATTTTGTCGTCCAGAACATTCGATGAAATACACGCCCACGCAGTTGTAAATGGCATTGTTACCATTGATTACTTAGCAAAAGATGAGTTTGATCTAATCACAATTTCTACCTACAAAATTGACGAAAGGCCAAAAGAAATTTTTTATTTTACGATAAAAAATTCAGCAAAAACCACAGCAGAAACAAACCATCCTGATTTATTTAGCTTTAATGATGAAACCCCCTCAACGCCTGGAGAAGAAGGCCTTACCTTAGCTAATCTGGAAAAAATTTTATATGATGATTCCATTAAAAAAGTGCTTTTCGATGCTAAGGAATTTTTGAAAAAAATTAATCGCTTACAGCAAAGCGAAAAATCAAAAAATATAACTTATGAAGATGTTTCCCTCATTAATCATCTCTTAAATTCTTCCGTCAGAAATGACTTGTATGACCTAGTAAATCTTAACCTTAATGAAGATTTAGGCGAATCTGGTTTTGATAAAATTTTTACTGAAATTGAAAGAGAGCGCGAGCCAGAAATTTTCAAAGATTTACAAAAAAAAGCTGAATTTTTTGCCTTTCGCAATTTTTGTATTTCCAATCTTTATCAAATTTTTTCTCCTCAAATTTTCACCTTAAAACTAAACACCGCCTATAATTTTTATGAAAAGCCGCTACTACAGGTTATAGCGCAAATGGAGAATGATGGTATAAAAGTTGATGTCAAAAAACTTGGAAAAACAGCGGCGCAGCTAGAGACCCTTGGCGGGGTCGACGAAATGCGATTCATCGACTTCGTTGCTGACGACGGGATTGCCCATGTTGATCTCTCGACCGTCCGCTTGCT
>CAZCWN010000021.1:0-21935 GCA_964502375.1 uncultured Rhizobium sp.
TTCTGATCTCAAAAGTCTAGTCCAAGGTGGCGGGAAGTTCGGGGGCTAGGACATACAGAATCTGATAATAACTTACTTATCGTAACCTACCTTAATTTATTATAATTCTCTCTCTTCCTGAGTTGCTCGCATTTTTTCTCTTTCCTTTTCCACTCTTTCAGCAAAACGCATATTCTGCTTTTGCTCAAAATCCACAAGTTTAGGACAAAGTTTTTCTTTAAGCCTATTAGACATTAGCTCATCCAAACATTTAGCCTTTTCAGTTATTTTCATTTCCTCACTACTTAAATTAACATACATTTCTTGTTGATTTTCTATAGCGTCCATAATGTCCAGCGTATTCATAGCCGATATAGAAAAAGCAGTGGCGGGATCATCCGAAGTAAAAATCACACAATCTTTCCTGTTCTCAAGCACAGTTTGCCGGCCAAGAGGAGTATCTACCACAACCCCCTCTTTAACGGTTTCCGATACTACTTTTCTAGCCATCTTTAGAGTGTTTGCTGTAGCAAATACTAGATTGGAAGGCCTATTATTATATTCCTTTACCGCTTTAACATAGCCGCTATCACATTTCTTTCTTTTATGAAGGCAAGTATTCACCTCCTCTGCCGCCTTTATGACAGTTGTAACACAATTATTCACCAATTCCTTAGAAATTACGGCATCAACATCATCCATATGGTGATAAGAATGACTAGATGATTTTTTCATATTAAAAGGGAAGTTACTTCTAACATCATCTGCAGCATGTCCTATCTCATGAACTAGCTTAGTAGATAGGGTAGCCCACGAAAGTTTATTCTTAAGACCTACTTTTAAATGCACAGAATTTGTATTTTGGTTATAAAGAGCACCAAGGTTAAAATTATTATCTTCTACCACATGTAAAACAAATTTAGATTCCGGATTATATCGCAAAAAAATATCAAAATTTACCTTAGTTAGCTGCCCCTCTGAGCGCACCTGTGAAGCAATTCTAAGAAAACGTTTCAAAATTGTAGCTTCCGTTTTTTTATCTGGCGCACTGAGGATTATTGTTTTGCTTTTAAGAACTCTCATAGCTTCTTCATCAGAAAGCGTAAGCGCATTACCCTCTTCAATCTCGTTGGCTTCAGCTACTGGAACTCTTAAACTTGGTAGGGAACTAGAGATTGCGCGCATCAGTGGAAAAACTTTGTTAAAAGCTATGCGCACCAGTCTTCCCACCACATATCCAAAGCTGTTCCTAAATGAAAACTCTCTCTGCAGCGCCTGCCCTATATATTCTTCAGCCTCTATAGAAGGAAAGTTATTATCACTTACAAATCCTGCATTAAGAGAATTGATAGCGGTAGCATTATTATTTACTTGGCTCAGGGCAGAAGAAATATCCATTTTCATAAGACCTCACTAATTAGATTTACTAAACAGAAATAAGCTCATAAATGATGCCCCTTTTCGTTAAGAGCCACCCTTCGATTGTCAATTATTTATCTACCGCTTAACTGCTTGATAAGCCTAGAATCTCGTAGACTGTACTCTATACCGCATGATTTAACTTCTTAACCAAGCAAAGTCAGAAGGATAGAAGGAAATTTTAGCTGAATGAATTATCGCAATTTGCACGATCTGGTTCGATTTAGTTCAATAACATTTCAATTTTGGTTTAATAGCTTAACTTTGGCTTGCTAGCTATAAGCTATTAGTTTCATTTGTGAGGAGATTTAACCTCTCTGCCAATAATTGACTGGTCAACAACCGACTGGTATGGATGCAAGGAGGGAGCTCTTTTTATCTCATCCCTCCTTTTTGCTTCGCGGTTATTAAGACCAAGTTCTTTATCTAGGGCTAAGAACACTTTTTTTCCTCTTTCTAGTTGCAGCTCTCCTCCCTCATAATCTTTTTCTTCATCTTTTTTTGAAGCCTTCTGACTAAATTTTCCTAAAGCTTTTTCTAAAGTATTAATTGCCTCTGGTAAAAAAAGAGGTTTTTGATATGCCAAAAACTGCTCCTGATCCTGCAACAACATTTGTTCTCGTATTTCCTGCTCTCTCTCAACAAAGCTGGTTAATACTTCTAAACTTCTATCTATTAGAGATTGAGTATAAAATTTATAAGCCTTTTGCGCTGCATTATTAGAGCCATCAAAAACCATAATTTCAGGATGAAGAAGTTCTGCTACAACGCGCGCTAAAATCTTCCAAGATTTCATAACACAATTTCCTCTCGCTTGTATGCTGGTGGGAACAAGTTGATTGGCCTCTGGAACAACAATAGTTGGGGTATAATCAGTGACTCTTGGTAAAAAATTAAGAAGTCTATTCAAGTTATCACTAGGATGTATAAAGTTTTTTTCAGAAAAAACTGATTGTATATATTCCTCGAATAATTCTGGAGAGGATGAATTGTAAATAGTTAATTTGTTGGGATTAATTTCAAAAATAGTTGCTCCATAACTTCTGCCCCCTTTTTGTGAAAAAAGGCAATGTCCATCTACATAAATAAGTTTTGTTGGAAAATTATTGCGATATTCAATAACAAAATATGCGGCATGGCCCTTATAAGGAACTTTAGTGACTCTGAATTTTTGGGCAACCTCTGTACCATCAATATTGGACGTTCTAATAAACTCTCTACTGCCGTCAATAATCTTACCAGCTTCCACAAGGCACCTTCCTTCTTCCTCAAATTCTGCAGGAAATGACATTTCTGACAAATATTTAACTAATATTGGACTGGTAAGGCCTTCCCAAGTGCCATAGTCTTCTTTAAAATAATTAAGCCTAACAAGATGGATAGCCTCAGCAACTTCAATGGCTTGGGCTTTCTTTTCGGCTCTTATAGAAGGATCAAAAAATTGATCTAAGAAGTAGTAAGTTTCTTTTCGAAGGGCTGCCGTAAATAATGGAGATAGCTCACAGCTTAAACTAAGATCGGCCCCATTTGAAAGTAGCATTCTCACCATATCCCAATCTCTTCCCCTTATAGCAATTGAGAGAGGTGGGCCATAATTTTTATACACAGTGTTAATATTAACCCCTCCTATTTGCAAAATTATTTCCGCAGCAGCCACATTCCTCCACACTATTGCATAAAATAAAGCAGCGTCAAAATTAGCTTTTAATTCCAAAAGCCTTCCTATGATTTTCCTTTCATTGCTAGTTACCGCATACATCAAAGTAAGGTCACGATCAACTCCATGCTGGATAAGCTCTGCAGCAATCGGATAATAATCTTCAGAATTCAAGGCCAGTATTAGGGGATTATCCTCATAATTATAGTTAACATTAGCTCCATTTCTTAGAAGAATTCGAACAACCTCAGGATGTCCCGATTTTATAGAAAGACTTAAAGGCGTTTCCCTGCTATTATTCATAGTATTAGCATTAGCACCATAAAGTAAAAGCGCTTCTATAGCGCCAGCGCCCTTACTAGCATCATAATGAGCTATAGCATACATAAGGGGAGTATTATCATTTATATCCCTGAAATTAATATCCACTCTACGAGTTTGTGAAATTGCCCTTAATGCTGGTTCGTTATTTAGTATTACTGCATGAAGGAAAGCGTTATTAAAATTAGCTCCTAACCTCAAAAGCTGGTTTATAATTTCATGATCACCTGCAATAACCGTGTGTATCAAACTAAGGTCGCGATCAACTCCATGGCGTATAAGAGTCTCGGCAACATGATGGTTATTTTCGACCCTCAAGGCAAGTATTAGGGGATTCCTATTATAGTTATAGTCAACAGTGGCTCCATTTCTTAAAAGAGCTTGCACAATATTTGCATGCCCTCCTCGCACCGCAAAAGCTAAAGGCGTTTCTCCTTCATTGTTTACGGCATTAACATCAGCTCTATAACTTAAAAGCACTTGTATAGCCCCCACCTCAGCACCACCAGGATAAGTATCTATGGCAATCATAAGTGGAGTATTACCATTTATATCTCTAGCCTCAATATCAGCTCCATGCTGCTGTATAAGACTTTCAACATATTCCCCATTTCCTGCGCTTACAGCGAGCATAAAAGCTTTTTGTACCTTCTCTCTGCTTGGTTTATTTGAACTAGTTTTCATAAATTTAAAAAGATTTATAATTTTTAGGGGGATTAGTGGATTGTAGCTCTTTACCTTTATTGTTGGATTTCTTTTCTTCCTTTCTTCTTTATAATTTCAGCGAAGAGTTTGGTCTTGCTCAAAAGCCATAAGGTCAGGACATAGTTTTTCTTTAAGCTTGTTAGGCACTATCTCATTTAAAAATTTAGACTTTTCAGAGATGTTTAGTGCTGGGTCTTTTTTCGTATATTCATAGACATCTCGTCCTTCTTCCAGCAATTCCAGAGAATTTCTTATTTCAGCATATTTTGTAACAAAAGCACCTATATATTCGTTAACTAGTTTCTCAGGGGTTTCAGTATCTTCATCATCCATATGATGATAAGGGCGGCAAATTGGTGCTTTTGTCCTATGTTGGAAAGGTCTTTGGCTTCTTATATCACTGGCATCATGCCCTATTTCAGGAATATGCGGTAAGGTTATATGTATAGCACCGCTCGATCTCTTATAATGACCTCTGGTGAGATCTGCCACCAACACTTCTTCAGCATGTAAAACAAACTTTGACTCAGCATTATATCGCAAAAAAATATCAAAATTTATTTTTGTTAGCATCTCTTCTCTGTCTATCTTACAAAAGGCTTTAAGAAAAGATTTTAGAATTTTAGATTCTGTTTTTCTATCCAGCGCCCCAAGAATTATTATTTTGCTTTTAAGAAGCCTCATAACTTCATCATCTGAAAGCGTAAGAACATCTCCATCTTCAATAATAGAAGCTTCTGCTGTAGGAAATTTTAAAGTTGGTAAGGCATTATAAAGTGGGCCCAGCGAAAAGATAACATTGTCAAAAGCTGCACAAAATAATCTTCCCAAGCCATATATTAAGAAGTTTCTAAAATAGATTTCTCTTTGCAGCATTTGGCCCACATCTTCCGTGGTTACTTTCGAAAGAGAAGAATTAGGATTATTTGTTGACGCTATATTAGAAAAGTTACCAGTTATGATGCCACTATTTATCTGGCCCAAGAAGGGAGAAATCTCTATTTTCATAGACGCAATTTAAAGGTTATGAGCGGCTAAAATTTCTTAAATAAGAAACTTTAGGAATAACTATACCTCAATTTGCGTCTTAGCTCAACAAATTTGTTAAAAGTTATTTTAAAGCGCCGCCTTAGCTGCAGCAAGTCTTGCAATTGGAACTCTATAAGGCGAGCAAGAAACATAATTTAGGCCCACTTTGTGACAAAATTCAATGGAGGGTGGATTGCCGCCATGCTCACCACAAATGCCAAGCTTTATGTCTTTTCTGGTCGATTTACCTTTCTCAACCGCAATTTTTATGAGCTCTCCAACCCCTTCCTGATCAAGTTCGGCAAATGGGTCATTTTCTAAAATTCCAGCTTTTTGGTAGTGACCCAAGAAGTTGCCGGAATCATCGCGAGATAAGCCAAATGTGGTTTGAGTTAAATCATTAGTACCAAAGCTGAAAAATTCTGCCTCATGAGCAATTTGGTCAGCAACTAAAGCGGCTCTAGGCAATTCAATCATGGTGCCAACCATATAATTTAAATCTACACCCTGTTCTTTACTAACTGCTTTTTCAGTTTCATTTACCAAATTTTTTAAAATTTGGATTTCTTTGCGCGTTGCAACTAAAGGAATCATCACTTCCAAAAGCACTTCTTTTCCAGTTTCTTTTTTTACTAGTGCCGCAGCTTCAAAAATTGCCCGCGCCTGCATTTCATAAATTTCTGGATAAGAAATTCCCAAACGGCAACCGCGATGACCAAGCATAGGGTTTTGTTCC
Source organism: uncultured Rhizobium sp. (assembly GCA_964502375.1). Classification (GTDB taxonomy): domain Bacteria; phylum Pseudomonadota; class Alphaproteobacteria; order Rickettsiales; family UBA1997; genus UBA2645. The sequence continues at coordinate 5,847 of CAZCWN010000021.1, forward strand.
TGTAATTGGTGAGTGCGGCGCTTGATATAATCAATTTCAACTCCAAGAGATTGAGCAACTTCCACAATTTCACTTTCTTTATGTGGTAAAAATTCGTGCAAAGGTGGATCTAGCAAACGGATAGTAACTGGCAGCCCCGCCATAATTTTAAAGATTTCAACAAAATCTTGGCGTTGCATTGGTAATAATTTAGCAAGAGCCTTTTTTCTGCCTTCAACTTCTTCTGCCAAAATCATTTCGCGCACAGAAATAATGCGATCTTCGTTGAAAAACATATGCTCAGTACGGCACAGGCCAATGCCTTCGGCGCCGAAATCGCGTGCAGTTTGGCAATCAAGCGGAGTTTCAGCATTAGTACGAACTTTTAGAACTCTGATTTCATCGGCCCATTTCATAATAGTTTCGAAATCGCCTGACAAATCTGGTTTCAAAGTTGGAACAGCGCCAAGTATAACATCACCATTGCAACCATTAATCGTAATGGTTTCGCCCTCTTTAACTGTAACGCCGCCAGCAGTAAAAAATTTGCTATTGTGATCAACTTGCAAGCCAGCCGCGCCTGAAACACAAGGGGTTCCCATGCCACGGGCAACCACAGCCGCGTGAGAAGTCATACCACCGCGGGCAGTTAAAATTCCTTGCGAAACATGCATGCCTTTAATGTCTTCCGGGCTAGTTTCAACGCGCACCAAAATAACTTTCTCACCATTAGTTGCTCTTTTTTCTGCTTCCTGCGAAGAAAAAACAACAATGCCTGATGCCGCGCCCGGAGAAGCTGGAAGGCCTTTAGCAATAATTTTAATTTTAGCTTTTGGATCAAGAGTTGGATGTAAAAGTTGATCCAAACTCATTGGATCAATCCGCTTCAATGCTTCTTTTTTATCGATTAATTTTTCGGTCACCATATCAACGGCAATTTTTACTGCCGCTTGAGCCGTTCTTTTTCCATTGCGGGTTTGTAGCATCCACAATTTTTTATTTTGCACGGTAAATTCAATATCTTGCATATCGCGATAATGCAGCTCTAACTTCTGATAAATTTTCACCAATTCAGCAAAAACATCGGGCATAGTTTCTTCCATCGCTGGCAATTTAGAACCAAGCTGCTCTTTGCCTGAAATAGTTATAGATTGTGGAGTTCTAATGCCTGCAACCACATCTTCGCCCTGAGCGTTGATTAAATATTCACCATAAAGTTCTTTAGCCCCAGTTGATGGATTACGCGTGAAAGCAACGCCAGTGGCTGATGTTTCACCCATATTACCAAACACCATTGATTGCACATTTACAGCCGTGCCCCAATCAGCCGGGATATTGTTAAGAGCGCGATAAGTAATAGCGCGAGAATTCATCCAAGAGTCAAAAACTGCCTTAACCGCACCCCAAAGTTGCTCATTTACATCTTGTGGAAAATCACGGCCTAATTCTTCTTTTACCGTTTTCTTAAATAGATCGACAATTTCTTCCAAATTTTCTGTGGTTAGATCCGTGTCAGCGCTGGCGCCAAAATCATGCTTTTTCTCGTCAAGAATCACTTCGAAATTATGGTGATCAAGCCCCAAAACCACATTAGAATACATTTGGATGAAGCGGCGATAGGAATCAAAAGCAAAACGGCGATTAGAACTTTTTTCAGCCAAGCCAAGCACAGTTTTATCATTCAGGCCAAGATTTAGAACTGTGTCCATCATCCCTGGCATTGATGCTCTGGCGCCGGAGCGAACAGAAAAAAGCAAAGGATTTTTTTCATCGCCAAATTTAGCGCCAATTTTTCCTTCAATTTCTTTTAGAGCTGCTTCCACTTGTTGCTTTAATTCAGCAGGAAAATTTTTGTTATTTTTATAGTAAGCATCACACACTTCAGTGGTAATCGTAAAACCAAGAGGAACTGGTAGGCCCATTTTAGACATTTCGGCCAGATTCGCGCCTTTGCCACCCAACAAATTTTTCATCGAAGCTTCTCCTTCAGCCTTGCCATCACCAAAAGAGTAAACAAATTTTTTTGCAGTCGCAGTCATTTTTAAATATTTTAAGATAGATAAAATTCTTTTTTTCCAAGCTCAACACCATTTGCAACCAGTGAAATCAAGTGCCGGCCGGCATAATGCTTTCTGGTTGTCATGTCGCGTAAAGAATGTTTTTTGCTAAAACTAAACACCCCTTTTGCGAAATTTTTGGTTGTTATTTGGAAAATTTTTTTGCTGTGAGAACCGTTTTTTCTTAGAAAGTAAACGGCATATTCAAGCCTGATTTTGTTGTTTGATGCCTGATTTTCTAAGGTAAAATCAAAAACCAAATGTTCGGAAATTTTAACTTCGGCTTTTTGTAAAGCAAAGAGTTGAATGGCAAAATTTTTTGCCAGGCTACTGTCTTCAATGCCAATTAACTTCAAGGCCGCCTTATCTCCCCTTTTAAGCAAGGTGCGCAGAGCATGCTTAATCAAGCCTTCGCTGACTTTTTCTTTTTGCCATTTTGCTGCTAAATCTAAAACAATTTGTCGATTATCTTTGGAAATATCGTTCAAATTATTGGCGACACTTTTAGCTACATAGGCTTGCTTGTCATATTTTAAATTTTCCAGAATTGGCAAAATTGGCGTTGGATCTTTCTTAAAACTTTTTAAAGCCCTGCCCCATGGAAGCCTTGGCCTACAGCCTTCTGAGGCTAGTCTTCTGACATGAAGATTTTCACTTTTGCTCCATTTTATAAAAAAATCCAAAGCCCCCTTCTCATCAACTTCAATAAAACGGCGAACTGCAAATTCGGCGCTGCCAAATTCAGTAAAGAATTCCAATGCCTGCATTGAAAAGTCAAAATCCTCACTGCCGAAAACTTCAACAAAATCAGGAAAGAGCATCAAGGCCAAAGGTGAATTTTTGCCTTTAGGAATGGCCATTATCGTTAATTTCAAAATCTCAATTTTTTGCCTGTAATTTTTTCCGGGCAAAGCATCATTTATGGCAATAGCAATCGCGCGCTTTCTTTCGTTTAATTCCTTTTCTTGCCAATCTTCTTTAGAGAAATTTTTTAAAAATCCCTGCAGATCAAAACTCTTTTCAACCGCCAAAATCGTTGTCCCTAAAAGCTTCAAATAATCTTGGTTATAAACTTCTTTTAGCAACACAGCTTTAGTCTATTTCGATTTTAGAAAGATCGGCCACCATATTAAATAATTTACGTATTCTCGAAAGAAGAAGTAAGCGGTTTTCGCGCAGGTTTTTATCAGAGTCATTCACCGTAACGTGATCGAAAAAATCAGCCAGAGGCGTTTCTAAAACAACAAGCAAGGCAAAAGCTCCTTCAAAATCACCCTTAATTATTCTTTTTTTAAAATCAGAAGAAATTTGTTTTATGTTCCTATGAAGGGCGCGCTCATATTTGTTGCCTAGGGATAAAAGCGAAGGGCTGCCATTATATTTTTGGCCATCTTTTTTTTCTTCAATTGCCAAAATATTTGCCGACCTTTTGTAGAGCTCGATGATTTTCTGATTTTTGCTATCGTGAACAAACTCATCCAAGAATTTAATTTTTTTGGCTAGATAAAGGATGTTGAAATGTTTGTGGATCTCAAGGTTTGAGAGATATTCTTCAATTACGGCATTAATTATATCATGGCTCGCGGCATTATTTTCTTTTAGATAGGCCTTCAACCTTTCAACAAAAAATTTGATTATTTCTTCAACCAATAATCTTTTATTTTCATAAAAACTTCCGCCATTTTGCACTATTAAATTCTTCAACATTTTTGCAGGATAAGCATTAAGCGACCTTTCGATTAGCACTCTAATTGGAAAAGCGATATTGTATTGGAAAGTTATACGCACAATTCCCAGAGCGGCGCGGCGCAGGGCGTAAGGATCTTTTGAGCTGGTTGGTTTTTCTCCTGCCATAAAAAATCCCACAATTGAATCAATTTTATCAGAGATGGCTAGAGCAATGCCCAGCGGCGTTTGGGGCAATTCTGAATTTGGCCCTAAAGGTAAATAATGTTCATAAATTGCGGCGATAATTTTTTGATCTTCATTTTGCTTAAAAGCGTAAAAGCTCCCTATTTTGCCCTGCAATTCTGGGAGCTCTGCCACGGCCTTAGTGGTTAAATCAGCTTTACACAAATCAGCCGCCCTATCACCCAGCGGTAAATCACAATGCGGAATAAAAATAGATAAGAATTTTGTTATATTACTTAAGCGCGTCGATTTATCAAAAATTGACCCTAATTTTTGGTGAAAGACAATTTTTTTAAGCTCATTAAGCCTTGAAATTAAAGGTTTCTTCAAATCTTCATTAACAAAAAATTCGGCATCGTTTAAACGGGCACGCACTAACTTTTCATTATCTTGAATAATTTTATTTTGGCTTTCCGCGCTTGTGATAAGGGCGTTGCTTATAAAAATAAATTGTGGCGCCAAATTCCCTTCCTGGTTTTTCAGGCAAAAATATTTTTGATTAAGTTTTAATGTTAAAACCAGAATCTCATTGGGTAATTCAAGGAATTTTTTATCAATTGATGCAACTAGTGCCGTAGGCCATTCACATAAGCCTGCAACCTCATCAAAAAGCGGCGATTTTTCTTCGTCATCAATAGTTTCTAGGCCCAAATCAAATTTAATTTTTCTGATTTGCTCAATTATTTTTTGTTTTCTTTTCTCGTGATCAAGCAGAACAAAATTATCTTTTAAAACCTCGCGATAATCAGAGGCATTAGAAATCATTATGCCCTGAGAAGCCTTTTTGCTGTAGTGTCCAAAGGTTAAATTATTTGATTTCAACCCAGCAAATTCAATATCGATTATCTTATTACCAAACATGCAGGCTATATTCCTTATTGGCCTGATCCATTTTGGTTGAGATTCGACTGCCTCCACATCCCAGCGCATTAATTTAGGCCAAGTTGTGGTCATTTTTTGCAAAATTTGCGACAAAGAATTCTTAATAATATCAGCAGTTTGAACTTGTGAGGCAGCCTTCACATACGCATAGCAAGTGTGGCCATTATTTTCGACTTTTTCTAATTGAGTTTCGGAAGTAAGACCAACCGATCTTAGAAAACCCTCAATAGCTCTTCTATCGGCATTAATTTTTGGCCCGATTTTTGTAGTAGCTGCAGTGTCTTGCGTGGCTTTTAGATTAAGTAAATAAAGCGTTAAACGGCGCGGGGTAACGAATGTTTTTAATTGCGAATTATCAAAAATAAGGCCGTTTTTAGTAAGAATTTCAGTAGCAATGCGCGCAAAATTTTCTGCCGCATTTTTTTGCATGGTGGCAGGAATTTCTTCGTTAAAAATTTCTAAAAAAAAGTCTGACATTGGGAACCTGTTTAAAATCCTGTTTTTTCGACGCGAATAAATTTCGCAGCTTTTACCAAACCTGAATTTTCTTGCTTTAATGCCTGTTTTAAAGCCTCAGCTACATCGCTTTCTTTTTGCGCCGCGGTTAAAAATCCGCAAAGAATTTCGGGATCACGATCAATGAAAGCAACTTTTTCGATAGAAATTTTATCGCCAAAAATAACTTCGCTCAAATTAGTTTTTTTAGCCAAATTTTTATCCACAACCAATTGTAAAAAATATTGGCCATAACGATTAGAAAGATCAGTAATTTCAACCTCGTGTAATTCATCACTTTTTATACCAAATAAAAATGAGCGCCGATTATTGGTAATATCCACAAGGTCAGAAACCACAGCCGAAGCAGTTGGAAAGCTTCCAGCGCCAGAACCAATAACCATGCTTAACCCGGCGCTTGAAGCATTAGTCACAATCGCATTGAAAGCGGAATCAATTTGGGAAATTTTTTCTGTTATGCTAACCAACGCTGGGTAAACTGCTTGCTGGAGGGTTCCATCAAAATTTTTATAAATAGCTAAAAGCTTAATTTTATATCCAAGTTCAGCCACCAACTTAATATCATCAATTGAAATTTTATCGATTCCCTCAATATAAAGCCGCTTAAATGCTGGCCTCGCGCCGCCGGCAATTGCTGATAAAATTGTTAATTTATGAGCGGTATCAATTCCGCAAATATCGGCAGTGGGGTCAGATTCAGCATAGCCAAGCTCTTGCGCTTGTTTCAAAGCAACCGAGAAATCCAGATTTTCTTCCTGCATTTTGGTTAGAATGAAATTACAAGTGCCGTTTAGAATAGCGTAAAACTCTGTAATTTTATTGGCGGACAGGCCTTCTTTAAAAATTTTAATAATTGGGGTTGCCCCTGCAACCGAGGCTTCAAAACCTAAATAACTATCTGCACTTTCAAGCAATTGCGCCATAGCAAAGCCTTCTTCCGCAATCAAGGCCTTATTGGCACTAATAAATTTTTTGCCGTTTTTTATAGCGGCTTCGAACAAATTTTTCGCATCCCCCATGCCGCCAATTACTTCGATAATTACGTCAATTTCTGGATCACGCGCTAAATCAAGCAAATTCGGATAAAATTTAATTTTTTCATCGACAAAATCTTTTTTATTGCGCGAAGAAACGGCTACTAATTCAATATTAGCAGCACTGCGTTGGCGCAAAATTTCAGCATCTTTTGTTAAAATATCATACACGCCTTTGCCAACAGTTCCAAGCCCGGCAAGGCCAACTTTTAGTTTTTTCATTGTAATTTTTGGGGAATTTAATTGGTTTTCACCAGCGAAGAGCCTGGATTTCTAAGTTTCAATTGACCTAAATTCAAGCGGTTTGTTATCTTGGCACTCTCACATCCTACCTATATTATAAATCACTAATGACAAAAAAATCATATTATCCTGAAGCAAATCAGAACCTTGATTTTGCTGCCCTCGAGAAAGACATTTTAAAATTTTGGCAAGAAGAAAAAATCTTCGAGAAATCCGTAGAAATAAGGAATTTTCCTGATGATTTGGATGATGATAATGTCTCGCCGGTGCTTGATTCATGCGCCTTGAAAGATCATAGCAATTGCCGCCACCATGAAGATACAAGAAATGAATTTGTTTTCTATGACGGCCCGCCTTTTGCCAATGGCCTTCCCCACTACGGCCACTTATTAACAGGCTTTATTAAGGATATTTTTGCCCGCTATCAAACTATGAAGGGTAAAAAAGTTGAGCGCCGCTTTGGCTGGGATACGCATGGCCTGCCAGTTGAAATGGAAACGGAAAAAGAATTAACAACGCGCGAAGGCAAACAAATTTCTGGGCAGATTGCCATTCAAGAATTTGGCATCGAAAAATTTAACGCCGCCTGTGAAAAATCGGTGATGAAATATGCCTTTGAATGGGAAAATTACGTAACGCGTCAAGGGCGCTTTGTTGATTTCAAAAATAGCTATAAAACCATGGATTTAAGCTATATGGAATCAGTGATTTGGGCGTTCAAACAACTTTTTGATAAAGGGTTAATTTACGAAAAATTACGCGTGGTGCCTTATTCTTGGGCCTGCCAAACCCCACTGTCCAATTTTGAAACGAGGATGGACAATGCCTACAGGCAGAAGGCAAGTAAAGCAGTGACAGTAAAATTTGAGTTAGAAAATATTCCTCAATCCCTCGAAAAATTTAATCCTGAATCTGTCAGCCTGGTTGCCTGGACTACTACTCCCTGGACTTTGCCATCAAATTTAGGGCTGGCCGTTGGCAAAAATATTGATTACGCCACTTTAAAGAAAGGTGAGGAAATTTTAATTTTAGCCCAAAATGCTGTTGAAAAACTTGCTAAAGATTTTGGGGAATTTGAAACCGTGGGCAGCCTTAAAGGCGCTGATTTACTAGCCTTAAATTATAAACCGCTTTTCCCTTATTTTTCTAAACACGAAGAAACACAAAATAACCCAAAAGTTTTCTCCGTGCTGGCGGGCGATTTTGTTTCAACTGACGAAGGAACCGGCATTGTTCATATGGCACCTGGTTTTGGTGAAGATGACCAAATTTTGTGCGAAGCCAACGGAATTCCTATTTTATGCCCGGTTGATGAAGGGGGTAAATTCACCGATGAAATATTTGATTTACCTGACTTATCGCTGAAATCGCGCCAAGTTTTTGATACTAATGATGATGTCATAAAACATCTCAAATCAACAGGTGCTTGGCTTAAGACTGAACAATATCTCCATAATTACCCTCACTGCTGGCGCACCGATACGCCTTTGATTTACAAGGCTGTAAGCTCTTGGTATGTAAAAGTTACTGATTTCAAAGACCGTATGGTGGAATTGAACCAAGGCATTAACTGGATTCCAGCCCATATTCGCGATGGTCAATTTGGCAAATGGTTGGAAGGGGCGCGCGATTGGTCGATTACGCGCAACCGCTTCTGGGGCTGCCCAGTGCCAGTTTGGCGCAGCAAATCGGGCAAGATAAAAGTTTTCGGATCAGTAGCAGAAATTGAAAAAGCTTCTGGAAAAAAAGTCGCCAATCTTCATCGGCCTTTCATTGATGAAATTGTAATTTCAGAAAATGGTGAAGAATATCACCGCGTCACTGATGTTCTTGATTGCTGGTTCGAGAGTGGTTCAATGCCTTATGCTCAAGTGCATTATCCTTTCGAAAATAAAGAATGGTTTGAGAAAAATTTTCCCGCCGATTTTATTACTGAATATGTGGCCCAAACTCGTGGCTGGTTTTATACTCTGATGGTTCTATCCACTGCCCTTTTTGATAAAGCGCCGTTTAAAAATGTTATTTGTCACGGCACCATTCTGGATGAAAATTCTCAAAAACTTTCCAAGCGCTTAAGAAATTATGCCGACCCGCTGGAAATTTTTTCCACTTTTGGCTCAGACGCCATGCGCTTCTATATGATTTCACAACCCGTGATGCGCGGCCAAGAATTACGTATTGATAAAGAAGGCAAAGCAATTCGCGATAGTTTGCGTTTATCAATAAAACCCCTGATCAATGCTTTTAATTTTTTCTGTCTTTACGCCAATTCAGACGGTATTAAAGCGCGCCGCATCGAGTTTGAGAGAGATTTTAATAATGTATTGGATCGCTATATTTTGGCCAAATTGAAAGCAACAATAAGCAAGATTGATGAGGCAATGGGCCATTATGATACCGTAACTGCATGCGAAGAATTTAACCAATTTTTTGAGGCATTGAATAATTGGTATATCCGCAGAAATCGGCAGCGTTTTTGGAAAAGTGAAATTGATCAAGACAAGCAAGATGCTTATGATGTGCTTTATACGGTTCTGGTTTCAATGTGCGAGGCGTCTGCGCCATTATTGCCATTTACAACAGAATTTGTGTGGAAATCGTTAAATTAATATAGCCAAGTAAATCATAATTACTTGGTGAATAACGGCATCTCTTCGGTTGCCCGCCATAAAATTCTGACGTTTTGCTAATACTAACAACGCTAAACCAATGCCTAAAATTCTTTTATTTCTGTTTCTATTTCTCTGTGGCGCCGCACAGGCTTTGTCGCCAGAGCCAAAGCTTTCAAATGAAGTGGATGAACAGCGTGCTCGAGAGCTTTTTTTGCAAGTACGTTGTTTAGTTTGTGCAGGGCAAGTTATTGAAAATTCTGATACAGAATTTTCTTTTGAGATGCGTAAATTGATTCGTCAAAAAATTGCTTAAGGAAAAACAGATCAGGAAATAAAAGCCCAATTAGTGAAAGAATTTGGCCATGACATTCTAACTGAGCCGGGAGTAAAAAATGTCAGCGGTTTTTTGCTATGGTTTCTGCCAATTATATTTGCAGCCATCCTTGCCATTTACACACTTAAACTTGGCACTAATAAAGGGCGCTGATAATTGTCTTTTTTAAGAAGCGATGCGTATCCTTTCTAGCGTTTCTACTAATCTTTTAGCTTTAGGGCTTTCAATTACCGTGGCCGGGGTGATTGCCGCTAGAATTCCTGGCGCCCTTTCCTCTTTCATCTTTTCTGTTATTTCATTTCCGCTTTTTATAAACACAGTTTTACCTGCTTTATCAAATTGGCTTAATTTAAAGCGGAAGTGGCTAGGAAATTTACAGTCAATAAATCTACAGTTAGAAAAATAGAGGCTCGACAAGCTTCCTATGTCAATTTTGCTAAAATCAATATTTATGAATTCACAATTTTTAAAAGTTGCTTGGTGAATATTGTGAGTGTCAAAAATTGGTTCGTAGTTTGGGCCTCTTCTTAAATTAGGCTCTTCTTGGAAGGAAATATCGCTAAAACGGCTCTCAAATTGTTGGCGTCTTCCTCGTGATCCCCTTTTCTCTATTAAAGCATGGCGATATATTTCTGGGGTTATTATGGCGCGCCCCTCCCTATCTGTTTTAATCTTTTCTACTCCAGCAATTTTACTGCCTATAAATTCTTTTCCTCTTTTTCCCCCTTCAAATAGGCCTAAATCCTTAAAGGCATTTTTCATCTTTTCGCTCTCTTGCGCGTAAGTTTGAGGAATAATAAAAGGGCGCAGAAAATGCCTACATTTAGCCAAGGCATCCTTATACTTATTCAAGGCAATCTCACGACCTTGTGCATCATCTTTACTACTTATCTCCTCACCCGCAGCATCGCCCATAAGTCCAAGAATTCCTATCGCTGTTGTTTGTTTATTGGAGGCTAATAGCAAAATCGCGTCTCCTAAATCTTGCGGATGGGCTTCAGCAATATTTTTTAAGTTTTTACAAATTTCTTCAGTCTCTGTTGTAAAGCCATCTACCACTTTATCAATTAACCCCAAGAATATCGGCAGATTAATAGGATTAATCACATTAAACTCTCTCGCCCTTAACATTACATAAGTAAGGTTTCCAACTACGTGAATTACACCTTTCCACCCCCTAGGATAATCGATAATTATGTCAGCAATTCCATTAATTTTTTCTTGAATTTCATTGAATTCCCTACTACGTATCTCAAAAGAAGGAGAAGAATTTAGAGCTGTAATTTGCAGGGCGGTAATTTGAGTGCTTAAAGGTAAAAGTTTAGAGAGGAATTCAATTTTTTCGCGGGCCAAGTCTGGCTCTTCACGAGTACCAGAATTCAAAGCTTCTCCAATATTACCTAAACTTTGGACAATTCGCGAATAATCAACGAAAGCCAATTGGCGCCCCTTATCGGGAAATTTCTCCTCAATAAATTTAATTAAAACTTCGTTAGCTATAAGATTATCTATAACTTGGTTGAAGTTATCCCTACTATTCCTTTCAGTAATACTATCTATCAATCTGGCAGCTTGTTGCACCTGCTTTCTATCCGCCTGCTCCATAATTAATTTAGCCTTTTCTTTAGCATGTCCTATTGTAAGTACCTGCTTGCTTATCACCGCCTGAACTAGGCTTTCAGCTCGCTGGAAATGAGTTAGCTTTTGATCCAAATCACTAGCAGAGTTGGCCTGTTCTAATAAATCTCCCAACACTTCTTTTATACCATGGTTATGAGAGCGGCCATATGCTATTGTACAAATTGCCTTAGCAAATTTGAGACGGTCGGGAGTTTGGTTATTTGTTAGTTCAGTGATATTGGCAATTGCCTGTTTAAACGCCTCCTTCAGGGGAGAAGGAATTGCTGAAAATGGAGCACAATAATCACCATTTTCAACTCTTTTGTGTTCACCAAAACCTGCTGCTCCTCTCCACGCTCTGTAAATATAATAATAAGACTGGAAATCGCGCTGCCTATCCTCATTATCCACACGAGTTATATTTTCCTCAATTTCCTTAATTGAATTGGCAATAGGTTGATAGAGGTCAAAATATTCACTAAAACTCTTCTCCAGGACCCATTGTTGCTCATCTCCTATACGATCGTCCTTTAAAATTGCTGCTGCATGGTTCTTGGCGATACTGAGTGCTTCAAAACATATGAGCTGAATTGCATTAGTTTTTTTGTTATCTAAATTTTTCTCAAATTTCCCGGCAATATCTCTTATAATAGCTAACTTATCCGTTATCCCGCCTAGGCTCTCCTCATCACTCGCATTCTTAATCATTTGCACAAAGCTCAAGATCGCTTCATCTCTTATTGCCGCAACTTGATCAGATTCGCCAGCACTGGCAGCAAGTTTAACTAGGGAGTCAGCAGCCAATTTTATCGCCTTAATTTTTTCATCCTTTAATTCCTCTCCCTCTTCGTTGATTTCTTTTAAAATACTTTCGATCCTAGCTAAAAATTCATCGCTAAAATAATTGTCCCTAATAGCGCGCTCCATCTCCTCTTTATAACCTTCCACCTCTTTTTCAGTGGAGGCGTCTCCGGTCAGAGCGATTAGATCAAAAATTTGCCCTTTAACTTGATCCCCAATTACCGGGAACAATAATTCTTTTTCGGACTCTTCAAGTTTTGTAACACCATAATCAATGGCATCTTGTTTTCGGGACGAAAGCTCTGGGTTAGATTCTAAACCTTTAACAGTTTGCACTAAGGCTGTATCAACTATCTCTGAGTCAACCACCCTTTCATTTCCTACTATTCTTTTTGAGGTTGCAATACAAGCCTCCAGAATTCCAACCCTCTCTCTTATACTCCTAGACTTTTCCCTTAACAGGCGGGTTATATTTCCCTCAAATTCACCAATAATAGCTTGCGATTGGACTTCAACTGCTTGAACAAGGAGTGAGGAGCGACCTTGTGAAGGTATTTTCTTCCATAAAGAATAAATTAGAGTAACAGTTTGAAGGTCAGAACGTAGAATTTCGATTCCTTCCCCATCCACTTCAGGCAATGCTTCAATAGCATGGTTTAGAAAAGTAAGCAGCTGAGCTTTAATTGAACCATCATTTATCTCCCCAACGAAACGTGCTAAATCCAAAGCGTTTTTTATCAATTCCATCTTTTTTCTAACTAAAGGAAAATCCGGCACCTCACCAATCTTATTTACATCATTTGCAGCAATTAATTCACCTAACTTTACAATAGCATTTATTGTACTAGTGGCATGAGGAGCTTGGGAATTAGAAAGAGATATAGCAAACTTATCCTCAGTAGCCACTCTAACAAGTTCTATTAGAGCATCGAATTGCTGTAGTACTAAATCTCTGCTCTCTTCACTAGAAGAGGAGACAATTTGTGAAACTATGTTAGAAGCTGACTCATTAAGCTTTAAAATGGCCGCGTCAGGACAACCATGAGTTTTAGCGGTATTAAGGGTTTGAGCAAATTCTTTAAATTTTTCTGCAACTGTTTGTAAGGTGGTGGATTTGGCTTCTATCTCTTCAATATTTTGATCTCTATCTCCAGAGCTAATAGATAAAATAAGGTCTAAAGCATTTCTCTCAAAAACCTCGATCAATTTTGGTATAGCATTTCCTCTGCCCTTACTCTCTTCTTCATAATAGGGTATAAGGTGGCCAGTAATAGATTGTTTGACGCCTTCTGTGATTTTATTTATAGCCCCTAATCTTTCCTCCAGAAGCGCTGGCCCACCCTGACTAAAAGCAGCAATAAATCCGCCCAGTTTTTTATTGATGGAAATATTGAAGCTATTTGCCGCGGCATCCCTTCCAGAAAAATAAGCCCCCACATCTCCAGAACTATTTTTAATTTCTCTAAGGTTCGTAAGAATCGTTATTAGATTAGAGCCACATTGAGCTCTTAATGCTTCAATTCTATTTTTAGGAGTTGCTAATAAATTGACAGACCTTGCCCCCCCTATTTCTTCTACAATAAATTCAAAAGCCCTGACAGCGCCAGCACGGATTTCATCTGGAGCGAGACCAGCTTCACTTGAAGCAGTAGCATTAGTGTAACTCTCTATTCTCGGCAGATTATAAACATTTTGCACAGCTGCAACAGCCTCCGCCAGAGTTGCAAGTTTTTCTTCAGTCAATCTGCTATCATCAACAACAAAATTTTTAATGAGCTGGCCTACAACCTCATTTAATTTTACGCCTATTTGATCTTTTAGCGGAACTCTATTAAGAAAAACCTCGGCCCTTCCTATAAACGTGCTTATAGCCTCGAATTTATCTCGCAGCACTGCGGTCTCTTCCCTCTTATTACCAATTAAGCCAAGAATATTTTCTAGAGATTGCCCTAAATTACTAAAGTTTCTGCCAATTATTTCATTTTGCAGCCAATCTGGAATTGTGTGCAGAAGGGAAATGCGCTCCTCATCTCTTGCCTCGAGATATTCCTCATCATTGTTCCTAAGCCGTCTAACAATATTACCGAAAGCTACCATTGCCCCACTTTTAACGGCATTTGCAGATGCTAAATTCGCTTCTGATATTCTCCCATACTGCGTAGCTACTTCAAAAATTTCTTTTAAAGCTTTACTCGCGTCAGAAAATAATTTGAACCTTTTTGGGGCATCTTCCCTGGTTGCAGCAAGGCCTAGGATTGCTGGGAAATTTTGTGATGCAGGTGGGGCTGATAGTAAATCATCAGCAGCTTTGGCAAGCTGTTCTATGTGATGTTTAAGCGTGACCGTATCATCAATTTTGATTTCGTGGGCTTCTTTCAAAGTTTCAACAAACTCTTTTGAGGCCTCTTCAGCAATTTGAACTAATCGCTCAGCGTGACGCGTGATTTGATCAATGGAAGCTATATCAGTAGCCTTTCCCACTGAATCAATAAGTTCAATAGCCGATTGATTTAGGGCCTTAATCACCTTTTCGCTTTCTTCCCTAGCCTGAGGATTTTCTTGAACAATAGCCGTAATCTTTGGAGCAAATCGCGTATTTATAATTTCTGCTATTTCTATAAGTTTGGTGAAGCGTGCTAATATGAGATCCTTATTAACATCTCTATGATTATCAGAAATCCCCGTGATAGAGAGAATAATTCCTTGCGCTGTACGATTCAGGGCTTGAACTAAAGAGGTATCACCCTTCCTGTTTAGAGCTACAATGATATTGACAAAGCGTGCTAATTCCGATGAAATCCTAGCTTGGGAAAGCTCCTTTAAGGTCTCAAGTCTTTGCTCTAAATGAGTAATATCTTGAGTAATAGGAGAAGCAATGGCTACAAGGGCAGTGTTGGCAACATTAACGAAGGCGCTGATTATTGCTGTTTTGACTAAGGAAGAATCTCTCTCGCTTGAAGGAAGATTATTTATAGCCCGTAATGTGTCAGCAAGTTGAGAAAAATTGGCCCGATCAATAATCAAGGCGGCATTTTTAACAGCGGAAAGTTTGGATTGGAGCAAGCTGAATCGGGAGTCAAGGGAACGCAAGTCCACCTCGTACGTACTTACCTGCTCTATTATATTTTTCGCTGCTTCATTGATTATATCATTTATTTGTAAGCTATGGAGAGCGGTATTTGAACCTAGTGCGTCAGTTATCCTTTTAAGGGTAGGCACTATGCCATTTATTATATCATCCCTTCTGTCAGAGCCCGCCCCCAATTTTACGGCCATTCCCTCTAAAGCTTCAATCTGAGGTTCAATAAGCCTTGGAAAAACGCTCTTGGCAGCAACTTTCTTTACAATGTTTAAAACAACGCGCCTTGAAGAAATAATAATTTCTTTGTCTATATCAGGAATTTCTGCGATTCTATTAAAAACTAAAATGACGTTACGAAATAAATTTAATCTCCCAGATAGATCCAGAAGGTTATCATCATTCATTGCCAGTATCGCCACTAGAGAAGCATCCAACTCTTTATCCCACTCCTCACCTAATTTCTTTTCCTCTTCGAGTTTCGTAACTGGCCGCCTAGTTTCTACAAATCTAGCCTCCGCAACTCCTACTAATCCATTTAGATGGATTAGTTTCGTTTTACGGATATTAATTTCCTCAGGAGAGATGTTCTTTAGACCGTCTACTATCTCACTAAATATAATATATGCAACTATTCCGGGATTAATAGGAAAACTACTCCCGCTATTTTCCTGAACCACTTCGCGCAGACGATCCATAGCTGCGATAAGGAAATCCAATCTTTCTTTTTTTGAAGTAATGTCTGTGCTGCTTTCACTTAATATGTCTTGAGCATTTTGATGAAATGCAAAAATAGTATTCTTCTCAAATCCTTCCCTACTCAGCACTCTAATTCTATCCCTAACTTTTATAACTTCTTCAAAACAACCCAGTTTTGTTGTGGCTGCTTGTGTGGCTGCTTGCTTGTCTTCACCCTCTGGAATACTCATAATTTCATTTATGATCCCAGTAATTTGCGGCTCTTCCGTCGCGCCAAAGATTATCTCAGCCGCGGCCTCAAGCATATCTGCATTATCAGCAG
>CAZCWN010000022.1:0-21906 GCA_964502375.1 uncultured Rhizobium sp.
CTAAAAACTTGAATGCGCTGGATGCAAGAACTTTCTCTTAAACGCGACTGGGGTTTTTTTAGGGCGAATTTATTTTCTTTACCGAAATCGAGAGGCAATTCTTTGTAACTAGCAGGGATGTTTAAAACTAGCCAATGCCACCATCCGCTGCCTGTTGGAGCACCAGGGTCGAAAATAGTAACGGCAAAACTTTTAGTATCTTTAGGCGCATTTTTCCAACTAAGTTGCGGGGAGATATTTTTCCCTGTGCAACCAGATCCGCTATAAACTTGTTCTTCTGAAATTGTTGCCCCGGGAGCAATATTGGCGCTTTTAATTTCAAAGGCTTGGACGTCATTCATAAAAAGAAAAATTGTTAATATTAATAATGAGAACCGAGAAAAATTTTGCATATTTTTGGAATCAGTAATTGAGTATAATATTAAATATATTTTTAACCCGAGCGGTTTTTTAGTTGCAAGGCATGTCAAAAAATTTTCCAAAATTAATGTTTATTATATTTTTAATTTACCTCGCTTTTTTGTGTCTGATTTTTGTTTTTCAGCGCAATTTGCAATATTTCCCTATAGGAAAAATTTACAAAATTTCCAGTTATCACTTGGAAGGATTTGGAGAAGAAACCTTAGTCGGTGCTGATAAAACTAAGATTTTGGCGTGGTACAAAGCGCCGAAAAAAGGCGAAAAAATTATTTTACTTTTTCATGGCAACGCTGGCAATTTAGGCTATCGTAGAGATAAGCTGGCTGCTCTTGCCGCGGAAAATTTTGGTGTTCTGGCAGTCTCTTATCGAGGATATTCTGGCAGTGAGGGTAAGCCCACCGAAGCAGGCCTTATTATGGATGGGGAAGCAGCTGTGCAGTTTCTTTTTGATCAAGGTTTTAATGAAAAAGATATAATTTTATATGGCGAATCTTTAGGGGCAGCAGTAGCGGTGCAGATTGGCGCTAGAAATAATTTCGCTGCTATAATTCTGGAAGCGCCCTTCTCGTCTATTGCGGCAATAGCTCAAAAAATTTATTGGTTTATACCGGTTAGATTGCTTTTGCTTGATAAATTTGAATCAGAAAAATTTGTCCCAAAAATTTCTTCGCCAATTTTGATATTCCACGGCACAGCGGATTCAGTGGTTCCATATAGTGAAGGGCAAAAACTTTTTGGTAAAATAAAATCCCAAAAAAAATTCATCACCTCTGAGGGAACTGGACATTTAGGCTTTGATGATCAGTTTCTGGCGCGCGAAGTAAGGAAGTTTGTGGAGGAGGGCAGTTAAGGAAAGAAAATGGTGGAGATAAGGAGGCTCGAACTCCTGACCCCCTGCTTGCAAAGCAGGTGCTCTACCAACTGAGCTATATCCCCATGAAATGAGGCGCGCAAAAATAGAAACGAAGAAAAAATTGTCAAAATAAATATTACCAAAAATGAAAATAGAAAAAAGAATTGATAAAATTTCAAAGAAGACAGCCTATAGTTTAATTGAGCTCTCATTGGTGATTTTGATAATTTCAATTTTGATTACTGGCGCTTTATCAGTGTCAGTTACCAGTGTTAATAACGCCAAAATAAAAAATACCAACGACCGCATAGCCGCAATTTACAATGCTTTTGGTGCCTATTTACTTGCTAATGGTAGGCTGCCTTGTCCTGCATCTATTTTAAAAAGTAAAACTGCCGATAGCACTTATGGAGACGAAGTTACTTGCTCAACAATAACTGCTGGCACTGGAATTTATTCAAGCACAACTTCCTCTCAATTGGTTTATGGAATGATTCCAGTTAAGGTTCTTGGTCTTTCACTTGATATGGCTGAAGATGGTTTTGGCACGAAATTTGCCTATATTGTAAATTCGAACCTCACTTCAAAAACTATTACTTCATCCGCGCCAACCCTTGGCTTTGGGGGAACTTCGACCACACAATATCTTACAATCCAAGAAAAGCAGGGTGGAGTGACAAATACTGTGAACAGCTCAGTTGCTTTTGCAATTATTAGTTATGGGGCCAATAAATCAGGGGGCTTTAATTCAACTTCATCTTCCCAGAATACTCGTTCAACTGACGCTGATGAACAAGATAATGATATTGGGGCTAGCTTTGTATCAACTGGCTCCACCGCTGCTTTCAATAATAACTTGGTTCGCCTTTCTACATCAAGTGACGTGTTTGATGATATTGTTTTTTTTAAAACCCGAAACGATATGATGCAGGATTTTAACGCATTTGATAGCGTGCCCTATCCTTGCCAAAGCGGCACCTATGCACAATGTGGGAGCACATTTACTTGGCCTGCCGGTGATTATGGCCAGGGTGTTTTGTCAACTACAAGTTGCTCGATTACTAGCTGCAAAGCTGGCCCGGCTAATGCGGTAAGAAAATGTGGTGCTTTTGGTCAATGGGGAGCGGTTACTAATCCTTGTTCCTAAAATCTTCTTCTATCCCTTCTATCGCGATCCTGGCGCTCTTCGCGGTTGCGATCGCTTCTTTCGCTTCGGGTGCGGGTCCTAAAATTTTTATCTCGACTACCTCTTCTGGGTGGTTTTTTACTTAAGGTTCTTCTTTCAATTGAAGTAACAATAAGGGCGAAAGCAATAAGAGCACAGTTCAAAGCGAAAATTTTTACTGCTAAAGATTTCTCGCCACTTTGGATTAAGTCATAAACCAAATAAAGTAATGCCAAATTATAAATTAGGCCAAATATTTGCCCACTACGAAAACTGAGCGTATTTGCTTTCAAATATTTAT
This sequence comes from uncultured Rhizobium sp., assembly GCA_964502375.1. Taxonomy (GTDB): domain Bacteria; phylum Pseudomonadota; class Alphaproteobacteria; order Rickettsiales; family UBA1997; genus UBA2645. Next base: position 2,740 of record CAZCWN010000022.1, read on the forward strand.
CTTGCCATTGGTGGCGATGTTCTTGTTCTTTTTTAAGAAGTTCAGAGAAGTTTGACGAAGTTTCGTTTCTTTCTATATTAAAATTAGTCGGTGAGTTGCTGTATTTGTTTTCTTTCATGTTGTTTTAGTTTAAAGGATGTTATTTCCAGATCGGAATTTATTTCAAGCCTATCTCTTTTGAGGGCAAAATTATCTTCAGCGAATGGAAATTTTTTTATTCTGCCCAAGGCAAAAGTGGGAACCGAAGCAAAACCAGCGAGAAATCGGCGCGCATGTTTCAGCGTAAGGCGTATTAATCTTATGAATGACAAGAGATTGAAAAAATTAGATTAAGAGAAGTTGGGTGTTTTCTAAATTTCGATATTAAAAGTAAATATTAATTGGTTTTCAAATTTTTATTAAAAAATTTTTGGCCCGTTGTGGGAAAGGGTTAGTATAAATTAAGTCTAGAAATAATTTTGGTATTTTATTTGAAGCGTTTTAGGTTTTATCCAGAGTGCTGCTTAAAGTAAGCCATCTACTTCGGGCTCTTAATTTTCTAGTATCAGTTCTGCCCCGCAACATTACGGCTTTTTCCTTTAAATTACTGCGCCATTTTTCGCGTTCAGGAGTAGGCCTTTGTGGGCTTAAAGCCGGGGTAGAGAGTGCCTTTTTTTCTTGCTCTTTCTTTTTGGCAAGAACTTTTGATCTTATATCGCTTATGACATTTTCACGGTTTCTGTCATGAAGCCTTTTATGATGCATAATAATGTTGTCGACAAACCAGCGCCGCTTCATGTTAGAAGCCTTTCTAGCTTTTCTACGACTTAATCCGCGACGGCGAGAACGTCTAGCATAGCTGTGAAGCGCATGGGCCAGGCCGTGTCCAGCTATCTCATTAACCAATACCTGATGCCCCTTGAGATAGCTTCCCAGCTCTAAGGCTGTAGCTCCAAGATCTAGACCTGGAATTCCAATGGGTAGTAATGGTAAAGGTGCCACGGGCTAATTAATTTAATAAATCTGTTTTAAAAATTAGAGAGGAACGTCTAGAGAAGAGCTTTTTATTAATTAGTCTCTTATTTGCCAATACAAAAGCGCGAGAAAATTACATCTAAAATATTTTCGACATCAACTTTACCGGTGATTTTGCCAAGAGCACGCGCGCTCATCCTTAAATCTTCAGCTGCCAATTCAATATTTTTCTTCAGAGAAAACTTTTCCAAATTTGTCACACAATCCAGAAGATTATTAGCATATCTTTCTTGGGTTATCGCTGGTGAAATTTGATGGGGAATTATTTGTAAAATTTTTTCTTCCAATTTCTTTAGTAAGGCAGAAGTGTTAAGATTTTTGCTTAAAGAAATTTCAACTATGTTTTCTTTAGAGTAATGGCAGCAATAGAGTAACTTCAAGGCCTCAGAGGCCACTCGTAAATCGAGTTTATTGATTACCATAATTGTATTTTCATCAATCAAATTTTTATCTTCTTCGCGCAAAATTGGATTTGCCGCATCAAGCAAAAATATTTTTAGATCAGCTTCTGCCGCTTTTTTTAAAGCCCGACGTATTCCTTCTTTTTCAATCACATCATAAGTTTCGCGCAGGCCGGCAGTGTCAGAAATTTTCACTGCAACCCCAGCAATTGATAAATGTGTTTCGACAATATCGCGCGTTGTACCGGCAATTTCAGAAACAATAGCCACTTCACTTTGGGCTAAGAAATTTATTAAACTTGATTTTCCCACGTTCGGTGCGCCAATGATAGTTAGGCTTAAACCATTTTTAATTTTTTGGCCGATAGTTTTATTTTTTAAATGCTCGCGAATTTCACTAATTAAAATTTTTATCTCGCTCTCAACTTTGTCGACAATATCCTGTGGTAAATCTTCATCAGGAAAATCAATGGCTGCTTCAATCATTGCGGAAAATTCAATTAAACGCATTCGCCAATTTTCGTAAATTTCACCCAATTTTCCTGATAATTGGCGCAGTGCTTGCCTATGTTGTAATTCCGTTTCAGCGGCAATCAAATCAGGGATCGCTTCAGCCTGGACCAAATCAAGTTTGCCATTTAAAAATGCTCTTTTTGAAAATTCTCCTGCTTCGGCGAAGCGCACATTCTCTAGGTGCAGCAAAATTTCCGAAATTTTTTTTAAAATGAAGGGAGAAGCATGAATGGAAATTTCGGCCACATCTTCGCCTGTAAAGCTTTTTGGTGATTGAAAAAAAGCGATCAGAACTTCATCAATTATTTCTTTAGTTTTTGGATCGAAAATTTTTTGTAGAGAAATTTTTTGATGTTGTATAGCGCCTTTAAAACCAAGGGCTTTCAGGCATTCAACAGTTTTGGGCCCAGAAATCCTGATTACTGAAATTCCAGCGCGTGATAGCGAAGTTATGGGGGCAAAAATGGTTGGCATTTTAATAAAACTCTACAATTCCAGTTGAAACGTCGTACAGCCCGCCGATAATAGCGATTTCTTTTTTATCGTACATTTCTTTTAAGATTGGGCTGCGCTGTGTAATTTCTTGCATCGCTATTTTAACATTGAGCGAAGTGACATTGCTGATAAATTCGGGATCATTGATGTCGATATTCTCTATAGTCGATTTTGCTGCTTCCATAGCCGGATTTATTTTTGCAAGCAGATTGGTTAAATTACCCATTTTTATGCCGCTGCAAGCACCCTGGATAGCGCCGCACCCCGTGTGGCCAAGAACCATAATTAATTTTGCGCCGGCAATTTTACAGGCAAATTCGGCGCTGCCTATTATATCTTCGTTTAGAATATTTCCCGCGATGCGGCAGCTGAAAATATCTCCCAAGCCTTGATCAAAAATTAATTCTGCTGAAGTTCGAGAATCAATACAGCTTAAAATAAAGGCGAAAGGATATTGTCCTTCTGATGTTTCATTCATTTGCTGCAACAAATCACGATGGGCTTTCAAATTATTTACAAAACGTAAATTTCCTTCTTTAAGAAGTTCAATTGCCTTATGCGGTGTCAGTGATTTGCAGATTTCTTGGCTTAGAGTGATCATATTAATTTTTCCTGAAATTGATCCCTTTAATTTCTAATGAAATATTTTTTGTCTTGGCGGTGGTTTTAAAATCGTGAAGCATTTCGATGACATCATAATGAATTGAGCTTGATTTTCTGCCATCAATTAAGACTTCTGAATTCTCGGGAATAGCCTTTAGCATTCGTAAAATGCTGCCCTTATTGAGAAAGGAAACTTCTTCAGCAAGTTTGATAATATACTTGTTTCCTTTACCTCCCTTACCCTCAATTTGATGATAGGCATTACAAAAATTATTATAAAGAAGATAGATGATTGCCGCTATCATTCCTACTCCTACACCTTTTAGAAGATCAGTTAAAATCATCGCAATTATCGTTAAAATAAAGGGTACAAATTGTTCAGAACCAAGCTTGTACATATGTTTAAAAATTTGTGGTTTAGCTAATTTATAACCAACCATAAGCAGAACGCAGGCAAGGCTTGAAAGGGGGATCATGTTAAGAAGTTTCGGGATGGTAATTGCTGAAACCAACAGCAAAAATCCATGCAAAATTGTTGACATTTTTGTTCTGCCACCGAACGCAATATTGGCACTGCTGCGCACTACAACTTGTGTTATCGGCAAACCACCAATTAGGCCAGAAATTAAATTTCCCAATCCTTGTGCCTTTAACTCACGGTTGGTGGGGGTGATTCTTTTTTGGGGGTCAAGTTTGTCAGTTGCTTCAACACAAAGCAAAGTTTCAATACTGGTAACTAGAGCAATTACCAGAGCCATATAATAAATTTTTGGATTAGTAATCTGAGAAAAATCTGGAAAATTAAATTGTAGAAGAAATTCACTTAAGCCAGATGCAACAGGAATTCTGACCATTTGTTCTGCGGAAAGTGTAAATGGTAGTAGTCCTTTTTCAAAAACCTGAAAAAAGAAAATTCCAATTAGTACTGCAACTAAAGGGGCTGGAATGACTCTAAAAATTCTGTGTTTCTTGCTTAAAAAATTTTCCCAAAAAATCATTAAAGGTAGCGAAACAATAAAAATTAATGCAGCTGCTGGGCTCACAAGACCATCAATATAACCCAATGCATGAGGGATTTGTTTTAAAATTATGATCAAGCCAATGCCGCTTAACATTCCTTTAATTACAGAAGAAGGGAAATAATAAGCGATTGTTCCAAGGCGTAAAAATCCCGCAATAATTTGGATTACACCGGAAATAGAGATAGCAAGCAAGAGAGTATGCCACGAACCATCAAGGGCTGTGAGATAACCAAGAACTATAGTAATAAGCCCAGCTGCTGGGCCGCTGACTCCAAGAGTCGACCCACTAGCAATTCCAACTACAATCCCTCCTATAACTCCTGCAATTATTCCTGAAAAAAGTGGTGTGCCAGAGGCCAGAGCAACGCCAAGACAGAGAGGGATGGCCACCAGGAATACTACAATGCTGGCTGGCAAATCATATTTGAGATTGGTGAAAGCATCTTTCATAACATTTGATAGGTTTTAAAAGTTGAAACAAGAACAAACCCAAAGCCCTTAAAAAACCTCAACCAAAAATTTCAAACCTGCAAAAACCGTCATTAAACCAATTAGTTTTTTAAAAATATCTTCGCTAATTTTTAAATGCACGCGATAGCCTAAGTAAATAGCAACAAAAACTGGAATTACCGCCCACCATATTTCTGCAAAAAAATCCGGCTTTATTTTTCCCTGAAGAAAAAGTTGGGTAATACGAACTAGGTTAAAGACGACGAAAAAAATCGCCATAGTAGTGCGTAAATTAGACTTATTTTTAAAATCTTGCTTTACAGCGTTAATAGTGAATGGCCCCCCAAGTCCAAAGGCTCCTTGTGAAATTCCACCAATAAAAATCAACTTATGTTTGAAGATTTTTGGGAATGTATACTTATCAAAAAATATAGTTTTGATGGCGAGAAGAATTAGCAAAGCACCAAATATTGGGGCTAGAACTTTTTCGGGAAACTCAGCGAAAACAAAAACCCCAATAATTGTGCCAATTAAAGAAATGGGTGCGATAGATTTTAATATTTTTCCATCAAAGGATTTTCGATCTGTATATGCGATGCAGGCACTTGAGAGTGTACCAATATAAAGACCTGATAATATCATTTCTTTCAAATCCATAAAGAAGCCGAGAATGGCATAGGCAATAAGTCCACCTCCAAAACCAACTATGCTTTCAACAAAAAAACCAAAAGAAAAACTTATTGCGATTAAGAGGGCGGCTGACATAACTACAAGTTAGATAAAGAAGTTAATAATTTTTGGAATCTACTCTTCAATCACATCTAGCAACAAAAAATCAACATGAAAAAAATTTTTTTATTCTTAGTGCTAAGCGTTTTTTCTCGCGGGGTGTTAGCGCAGGATAATGCTCAAGCCACTATTTTACGTGATATAATCCAGGGAAATGTAGAGAAAAGCAGTAAAGAAGATGATGGCCAAAATAAAGACCAAAAGGGCGGCCACGGCGGCATGCACAATCTGACTCAATCTAATACCATTCTTTCAAGCCGGCTCATTACCGATATAAATTATGATGACAACTATCAAACAACTAATCGGAAAGATGAATATACTGATGCCTATGCCCATCTGCATCTATTTTCTACTTTAAATCTTACTCACAATTTTTTTGCTAAAACTTCGTTAAAATTCACGCGTGTCCATCAGGTGTCTGAGGCAAAAAGAAGAAATGCTTCACCGACTGGCGGAGGAGACAGAACTTTCGAAAACCATGGGGCTTATATTGAAGAAGCGGCACTTGGGTATGAAAATAAAAAATTGCTTTTACTGGCCGGAAAATTTAATGCCAATTTCGGCACCGCATGGCGCCGCGACCGTGGTATCTGGGCTTATGTAATGGCCCAACAAAATTATAAACTAAAAGAAAAGCTGGGTCTAAGCGCTATGTATCGCTTTGGTAATGTTAAAAAAACTGGTCTTTATGAATTTGGCATAAGTACTTTCACCAATGATCGCAAAAATTTGGATAACTCTATTATTACAGGAAGAGATTCGGCCCATAAATATAATGGGTTGCCAGGCGACACCCGTTCTTTAAAATCTTATGTAGCATCGCTTGATATAAGTTTTGATTTTGGCCCCAAGGAAAAACTTTCTTATCATTTTGCTTATGCTGATTTAGCGGTAAATGCGCAAGCTAGCACAGTTACGCCAACAAAAATTGATGATCAAAAAGGTTATGTTGCCGGGATGAGATATGTTTATCCGATAAAAGAAAATTTTTCTGTCGACGGCTTATTAGAATATGCTAGAATGAAAAATGTGGGTGGTAATTCCGATATTGGTGATCAATATTTTACCTTTAATCTCATCAACAGAATTTCTCAGAATTGGAATATAACTTTAGCCTATGATAAGCGCGATGAATCGTATATTGATCAGGCAGGCTATCAGGAAGATTTTGTGGAAGTTTCGGGGGGGTATGAATTAGGCCCAACGGCATTTTACGACAAATTATTATTACAAGTTGGTTATAAAAACCAACGCAACGATTATAAAACCAGCCTAGAAACTAAAAATAGTTGGGGCGCTTTATTTCGTTATATTAAAAGTTTCTGATCATGAAAAAGCTTTTGATGGCTTTGCCTAAAGGAAGAATTTTAGAGGAGATGAACCCTTTATTAGCAAGGTCTGGAATTATCCCTGAAAAAGATTTTTTTGATGAATCTTCTCGCAAGCTAACTTTCAAAACCAACCATACCAATCTTGATTTAGTGAAAGTTCGCAGTTTTGACGTGGCCACTTTCGTCAAATTTGGGGCCGCTGATATTGGAGTTTGCGGGTTTGATGTTTTAGAAGAATTTCCTTCAGCAGAAATTTTTCCGGTGCTTGATTTAAAAATTGGTAGATGCCGCCTGTCAATTGCCGCAAAAAAATCGCTTAAACTTGATTTGCTAACAAGCAGCCACATTCGAATTGCTACCAAATACACTGCTTTAGCCAGCCGCTATTTTTCCTCGCTAGGAATTCAGGCTGAAGCTATAAAACTGAATGGTTCAATTGAAATTGCTTCACAGCTTAATTTGTGCGATTTTATTATGGATTTAGTCAGCAGTGGTAAGACTTTAGCTGAGAATGATATGGTAGAATTGCAAAAAATCTTTGACGTAACTTCGCACCTTATTGTCAACCGCGCTTCTTTCAAAACCTCTAATAGCGAAATTAATCAGATAATAAAAACTTTTGATGCAGCTATTTAGCAGTCCTGCAAAATTTTCGCTCTTCCGCCTTTTCTTGCCTCTTTTTGTTGCTGCTTCAATTATTTTTTCTTCTTTTGATGCTCTCGCTGTTTATGATGGCCCAAGACAGACGAGCTATAATAATAGCACTAAAATGTGCAGCCCATACATGATCGAATTTGATCCTCTTATGGCCAATAAAGACATTGATTGGGAGATCACTAATTCAGTTTGTATTGCTTATGTGGCTGCTGCAGGGGCTACTCTTCTGGGTGTTCAGACTTATGCAGATTATGCTTGTCTACAGCCTCAATTAGCTGCAGCAGAGGCAGCATCGTTTGCTTCAGGGGTTCCTTTATCACCAGCCACAGTGGTGGCCAATGCCCAAAAAGCGGCAGCTTGTAGCTCTTTAATAAGTTCGCAGCTTTATAGTCAGGCTGCAGCCTGTTGTGGCGGTGTAGCAGCAAACACTGCAGCAATTGGGGTTGCCGTGGGAGCGTTGGCTTCCATCTATGATGCCGCAAAAAAAACTTATAAATATGGCCGTGTATGTGGCCATGATTGGATGGTATGGAAAAAGATTGATGATGAGGGGAATGAGAGTTCCACAGGCACTTGGAGCAAAGGCGCCTATAGTGGTTCTTATAAAAAATGTTTAGATGATCTTTTTTTAAACAATAATAATTCCTGCGGCTTATGTTATAGTGCTTCTAATGCCACTATTTTTTCTTGCGATAGCACCACCGCAGGCACACGCAATATTACTAACCAATTTTATCGTGAGCTAATTTACGGCGGAAAAGAATTCGAAGATAATAGCGATGATGCTTGCAAGAACCCTTCCACATGGGGCAGCAGTAAAAGGAAAGAAATTCTTGGCTATGATAGTGATAAACAACGCTATTATATGACTGGCCCAGGCCTGGCACCATCTTATGCTTGCCATAGATTTTATACCCAAAGCACTGATGCTGTTGATTTCAAGGCTACACAAGCTGCTTTCGAATGTTGTAAGAGAAAAAGCCAATCGGCCATCTGCATTGAAAATGTAACGGGTACCGCGGAAATGTCTGGAGGTTACGAACATAAATTTTGCCAAATCGGTTCACGTTGCGAAGTGGGCGATATTTGGTTTGACGTTTATGCTAGTCTTAAACAAGTAAATTATGTTTGTGCCAAAACTTATTCCGTTTGCCCTTACAACCACTTGCTTGGCGGCGGAACTGAAACACAGAAATTTAATTCGGCCAATCAAATGCAGGTCGATAATTTCTGCCAATTCATGAATCATTGCTCAAAATTGCCAATTACGCCTTATATTAGAACCAGCAGCCTTGAGGGTGGGTATATTTCCTCAGCCTGTAAAGATATGAAAGGTGATTCGCAAAATGTTTATGGCTATACGGCACAATTAATTCCAATCAACACCCGCGGTTTCTCAGCGCCTATGGTGCAATGTTTCAAAGAAACTATGGAAAATATTTTGTTGAATAAAGCGGGCGATACAAAATGTTTAGATCCTACAGAAACGCCGATTAACGATGTTTGTACCAGCGGTTATATATATCAAAAAGGCGTTAGCCCTTCTGAACAATCTTTTTTCATAAAAATTCAGGACGCTGTTCAAGACGTTATCAAAATTGGTTTGAGTATTTCTGTTATTGCTCTTGGAGCCAGCATTTTACTTGGCGTACCAAAAGCAATGGTCGATAAAAAATTGCTTTTGACCTATATAGTAAAAATTGGTTTGGTGATGTATTTCGCAGTTGGTGACGGTTGGCAGCAAATTTTTATGACATCGGTGCTAGATACTTCCAGCTATTTATCAGAAATGACTCTGCGCATAGATGAAAACAGAGACCAATCGCACCTTGATGGTTGCCAGTTCCCAAAATTCAACTATGCTGACAGCAATGATTATTCTACAGCTCAATACCCTCCAGGAAAAGAATATCTACGAGTTTGGGATACGTTCGATTGTAAAATTGCTATGGCGTTGGGCTTTGGTCCGTCTGTTACAGTGCCGAATTTAGCATTGATGATTCTCGGTGGATTTCTTACTGGTGGCCTGGGAATAATTTTCTTTGTTGCTGCTTTTTTGTTTGCCTTCTTCCTGATCGCTTTAACAGTCAGGGCCATCCATATTTTCCTGCTTTCTACAGTAGCAGTGGTGATTTTGATGTATGTTGCGCCAATAACTATCACGCTTGCCATGTTTGAAAGAACAAAAAATATTTTTAACGGCTGGTGGAAGCAGATGCTTGGCTTCACTCTGCAACCAATGATTCTTTTTGCTTATATAGGAATTTTAATAACGCTTTTTAACAGCGTGATTATTGGCGAAGATGTGACATTTAAGGGAGATAGAATAACGGCACCAAAGCAAATTGTCTGTAATGAGGTGGCCAACGATAATAGCATTTATTGTATTTTTAACGTTTCAGATATCAAAACTTGGAATGGATTTGAAGTGCTTGGAATAGGGCTACCAATGCTTGGACATATGAATCAAGCCAAGTTGCAGGCAATCATTAAGGCGGCGCTTCTGATGTTTGTGTTCATGAAATTTATGGATCACATTACAAAATTTGCCTCAGAACTTGTGGGTGGTGCCGAGCTTCAAAGCAACTGGAGTCTTTCTGCCTCGGGCATGGCCAAAAGATTTAGCGAGAGTTTGAGATCTATCCAAGAAAGGGGTATGAATGTTACTAAAAAATATGGTATGAAAGCAATGCGAGCGGGTGGTGAAGCATTCAGTAATGCGGCCCGCACTCTTGGCAATCGTGGAAGATCAATTGCGGATGCTAATGTTGAGAAAGGAACAGACAATATTGCTCAGAGTGGCCGTGCAGACATTATAACTCAAAGTAAACCAGAAGAGGAAAAAAAGAAAAAAGAGGAAGAAAAGAAAGATAGTAAAGCAGATCATATAACAAGCAGCTAAACAGAAAGCCAGAAGCCCTAGGAACCTCGAAGCGAGATAGTAATTTTATTATTCTTCAATCATTTTTTTAGCACGTTTTTTGCGATGAGTCATTATAGCAAAACGGTGTGCCTCATCGCGCAAGCGCTGTAAATAATGCATTACAGGATGATGTTTTTCCATTGTTTCACCACTTCTTTTTATTTCGCCATTTTCATCAATCTGATAAAATTTTTCCTCTCCGGCATTTCTGTTTTCGCCTTTTGACATAGCGATAGTTGGAATTTTTATTTTTAACTGATCGAAAATTTCCTGAGCTGCGTTCAATTGCCCCTTGCCGCCGTCTAAAATAATTAAATCTGGATAGTCTGATTTCTTTAGTTTTGAGAAACGTCTAAACAAAACTTCCCGCATCATTGCCGTGTCATCGCGATGATATTTTAATTCTGTATATTCTGAAGGGGCATCATGAACTGGTTTAAACAAATTAAATTTACGATATCCACTTTTTATAAAACCCTCAATTCCCGCGCTAATCAACACTCCAACTGCATTTTCTCCACCAGTATGGCTATTGTCATAAACCTCTATTTTTTGCGGAATTTTTGGTAAATTGAAAATTTTCTTTAGTTCAAAATGCAGTTCTCTGTTACTTAAATTTTGTAAATTTTTTTGATCCAGATTTTGTTGGGCCATTTTCTCTTGAGCCTTTATTAGAACAATTTTGGCACCTCTTTTAGGAACATTTATAATAACCTTTTTTTCACCAATTTTGCTTAAAAACTCGCTGAGCAATTTTTCTTCGGGCAGTTTTAGATTAAGCAAGACTAGGGTAGGTGGCGTTTGCGAAAGATAAAATTGCCCTAAAAATTCACTTAAAATTTGCTCAGAACTTCTATCGTCAGTGTTGAAAAAATAAGGTTTGGCGCCATGGCTTTGGCCGAAGCGGAAGAAGGCCACGTAAATACAAGCGGTAGAACTATTTTTTACCAATGTGATTATGTCGGTATCACGAAATTCATCAATATGGATATTTTGTTTAATCTGGATGGAGTTAAGGGCTTTAATCTGGTCGCGGGCCACGGCAGCTTTTTCATATTCTTGGGCCTCGCTTAAATTTTGCATTTTTTGCGTCAATTCTTTCTGAACTTGCACTGATTTTCCGCTTAAAAAAGCGACAGCTTGATTAACGGAAGATTTATATTCTTCTTGTGAAATAAGGCCACAACAGGGCCCAGTGCATTTTTTAATTTGATATTCCAAACAAGGTTTTTTACGCGATTTAAATTCAGCATCAGTGCAATTGCGTAACATGAAGGTTTTACGCAAAACTTCGATGGTTTTATATACATCATTTCCCGAGGCAAAAGGCCCGAAGTGCAAACCCTTATCATTTCTAGATCCGCGGTATTTAGCGATGCGCGGAAAATTATGATCGCTGATTAAAATTTGTGGAAATGTTTTACCATCTCGCAACAAAATGTTAAATTTTGGCGCAAATTTTTTGATTAAATTGCATTCTAGCAGCAGGGCTTCAACTTCATTTTCAGTTTGGACAAATTCAAGTTTTTGTGCCAAAGAAACCATGCGAAAAATCCGAGCCGATAGCTGAGCCACCTTAGTGTAGCTTGTAACGCGCTTATATAAATTTTTTGCTTTGCCCACATAAATAACCTGGCCTTCAGCGTTTGAAAATAAATAAACACCACTGGTTTTTGGAATTGATTTAAGCTGTGCTTTGATTAATTCTGTGCTCATTATTGCTGATTGATAATTGCTAATTGGTAATATAGTTTTTTTTCGTTTCCTTCCAATTTTTTTATCCAAAAATGGTTATCAAAAAAGAGCAGCTTATAGAAATTGAAAACTTGCGCGCGGGCCAAAATCAAACCCTGCGGCCAGTCTCTGTAGAACTAGAAAAAATTCTTTACCACCCTTTTGAAGTTCTTGACCATGGTTTTGTTCGCGTGGTTGATTATATGGGCAATGATTCTTCTGTAGTCCAGGCAGCCCGCGTTTCTTATGGCCAGGGCACGAAAAAAGTTAATGCCGACAAAGCTTTAATAAATTATCTTATTGCTCATCATCATACAACCCCTTTGGAAATGTGTGAAATAAAATTTCACATCAAATTGCCGATTTTTGTAGCCCGCCAATGGATACGGCACCGCACTGCATCAGTTAATGAATATTCTGCCCGCTATTCAATTATGGAAGATGAATTTTACATTCCGCGGGCTGAAAATCTATCTGCTCAATCAAAAATAAACCATCAAGGGCGCGATGAAAGCAAAATTTTAAACGCTGTCGAACAAAAACGTGTGTTGGAAATTCTAAAGTCTGATTCGCTAAATGCCTATCAACATTATCTGGAAATGATTAACCAAGATTCAGTTGGTAATAATCTTGTTATGGACGATAAAAAAGAAGGCTTAGCGCGCGAATTGGCGCGCATGAATCTGCCACTCAGCTGCTATACCCAATGGTATTGGAAAATCGATTTACATAATTTGCTTCATTTTCTACGGCTGCGTGCGGATACGCATGCCCAATATGAAATTCGCGTTTATGCCGAAGTGATGTTAGACATTGTAAAAAAATGGGTTCCGCATTGTTACGAAGCCTTTGTCAAGCACCGGAAAGAAGGCGTAAATCTTTCTGGTTCGGCTCTTAATGTGGTTAAAAAATTGCTAAAAGGAGAAAAAGTTAATCAGGAAGAAAGTGGTTTGAGCGCTAGAGAATGGGGCGAGTTGATGGATTTAATTAAATAATTGTTAATGTTAATTTAGAGGTTTTATGTCTATTGGAGTTGGTGAATTATTATTAATTTTAGTAATAGTTTTTGTGCTTTTTGGTGCTGGAAAATTACCACAAGTGATGAATGATATTGGTAAGGGCATTAAAGGCCTGAAGAAAGGTTTAAAGGAAGAAGAGAAATCCGCAGATAAGGATGGCTCTATCAAAAGTGAATCAGATAAAAAATAGCTAAAAATAAGTGGAGCCACATAAAATCATTACCACCCAAGTTATTGAAGATGTTGTTAACAGCGGCTCTTCAGATCGCGTACCGATTCGCGATTTAGTAGCCGCCATGGAATCCATTGGCTTTGGCTTGGGAATGATGATTTTTTCTTTTGGAATTATAATTCCTTTGCCGCCGCCTTTTCCCAGCATAATTGCTTTGCCGCTGGTGGTTTTTTCAGCGCAGATGATGCTTGGCTATAGCTCGCCAAAATTACCAAAAAGATTTTCTAACCTTTCGGTGAAAAGATCAGTGTTAGCTATGCTAGTACAAAAATTGGCGCCCTATATTCGTAAAGTAGAAAGGTTTCTAAAACCGCGTTTGTCGTTTATTGCTTCAGGTGCTTTTGAAAGAGTAATTGGGTTTTTTACGTTGGTTTTCTCCTCTTTTATAGTATTACCAATTCCGCTTTCTAATTTCATTCCGGGCCTTGGTATCCTAATTATTTCTTTTGGCCTTTTAGGAAAAGATGGTGTGGTGGTGATTTTTGGCATTATAGTTGGAATAATCGGAGTTATTATTTCGACAATGGCTATATTGCTTGGAGTGGAAGCTCTTTATTATCTTAAGAATTTTTTTCTTGGATAATTGCTTGACAGTGCAAAAAACGTCTTTTACAAAACGCAGATCTCTTTGTTTTAGATGGCTTGCATCTCATCATATTTTTTAACATTTCTTCTAGATATTCCTTTAAATTTCTCTCACGCCTTTAGGCTATAGAGCTTGCATTCAAGCTTATTTGAATTCGATTTTTATATCAATTAGCGCTTTTAATAAAATTACCACGGATATCCAAATTTATTTGGAGTAATTTTTATTCAAATAAGCAGCAAATAGGTAAATTTATAATTCAAATAAGTTTAAAAACAGGGTCTATTCTTTTCCTACCAATTTATACTAACTCAACCTTTAAAGCTTTTTTAAATGTCATCATCAACACTCACCTTGCGATATGGAGCAGGCCAGGGCTCTACTAATAATCCTAATGAAACTGCCGAGCAGCAAAACCAAACTAACCAACCGCAAGAAAACCATACACAAAACTTACCTACCCAAAGCCGTGGGCAAGTTAACAGCCCTGGCCAAAGCCGCTTTGAGGCTACCCCGCGTCTTCATACAGGTAACTTAATCAGTCGCGGCAACCAGAATAATAATCAGTATAATGGCTCGCAATATGGTTCTTTTTCTTCACAGCAAAATTCTGATGATTGCGAAGATGAAGATGGTCGTCCTGAAACAAACCGTCGTAGTAGTGGGAAAACTCTTGAGTTGAAATTCTTAAAAACGAAATCAGCAGAAAGCTTGATTGAAGTGGCTAAAGAATATAATTTAGACAATATCGGTGATTTTGGCAGGCAAGACATCATCTATCACATTCTTAAAAATTTCTCTGATCAAAATTCTGAAAATGTAATAATTGGCGAAGGCGTTTTAGAAGTTTTAGAAGATGGGTTCGGTTTTTTGAGAGCGCCAGAAACCAATTATTTCCCAGGCTCTGACGATATTTATGTTTCTCCCAGCCAAATTAAAAGATTTGGTTTGCGCACTGGTGACACTATAAAAGGTCAAATTCGTGCTCCCAAGAAAGGGGAAAGATATTTCGCTTTATTGCGTGTGAATGAAGTGAATTACGGCCCGCCAGAAAAAATCAGAAATCGCGTTTTATTTGATGATTTAACGCCGCTTTATCCGCAGCAAAAGTTAAAATTAGAAGAAGAGAATCCGAGACATGGTGATCCTAGCACCAGAATTATTGATATGGTTGCTCCTTTAGGAAAGGGCCAGCGTGCTTTGATTGTAGCTCCTCCGCGTACAGGTAAAACTTCTTTGATGCAAAATATTGCTCATGCTATCACCTCTAACCATCCAGAAATCATTCTCTTGGTTTTGTTGATTGACGAGCGTCCTGAAGAAGTAACCGACATGATTCGCACCGTAAGAGGTGAAGTGGTTAGCTCAACATTTGATGAGCCGGCAACACGCCACGTTCAGCTTGCAGAAATGGTGATCGAAAAAGCCCGCCGCTTGGTGGAAGCCAAAAAAGATGTGGTAATTTTGCTTGATAATATCACACGTTTGGCACGCGCCTATAACAGTGTTATTCCTTCTTCAGGCAAGGTTTTATCTGGTGGCGTTGATTCTAATGCTTTGCAAAAACCAAAAAGATTTTTTGGCGCTGCCAGAAATGTTGAAGAAGGTGGCTCGCTCACTATAATTTCAACCGCCTTGATCGATACTGGTTCAAGAATGGATGAAGTTATTTTTGAAGAGTTTAAAGGAACTGGTAATGCCGAGATAGTTTTAGATCGCAAAATCTCTGATAAAAGAATCTTTCCTGCTATTGATATCACAAAATCTGGAACCAGGAAAGAAGAGCTTTTGGTTGATCGCGCAACTCTGTCGAAAGTTTGGATGTTAAGAAGGATTGTTAATCCAATGAATCCACTTGAAGCTATGGAGTTTTTGCTGCAAAAAATTGAACACACTAAAACTAATGAAGAGTTTTTTAAATCTATGAATTCATAGTATATAGTGTTTGTGTTTGCCCTTTGGTCATGCAAATTTTAATTAAGCATGGCCATTGCGAGCGCCCCGAAGGCAGGCTTACAAGAGCCACATTCATTACCCCTTAATCACAGAGTATGAAATTTTTAAAGACCTTCTTCCTTCCCATTCTTTTTATCTCTTTTCTAGCCATTTCTTGTGGCGTTAGTAAAACACCTCTGAAACTTTTATCTGAACAGGAAAGTAGTCTTAAAACAAAGGGCGGCTATGAATCTTATTTAGCCCTCGAATATCTGGATTTCGCCCGCAATTTAGAACGAATAAAAAACGAAAAAGATTCGCAATATTTTGCTCTGAAAGGTTTGAAATTGACAAATGGTTATGAAGTTGTTCCTGAAAATCCTAATTTCTGGAAAGCTGATCCTTTGCAAATGGAAGAGATGGTTCTAATGCAAAGGCGCCTAGAGAATGTTGTGGCAACGCCACATATGAAATTTCATTTACCAATCCAATTGGCACATTTGACTTATCTTTACGATTGTTGGGTTGCCCTTGAATCAAAAGAAGTTTTTCGCGCTGCTGAAATTGCACAATGTCATGTCAGATTCAGTAAACTGCTTGATGAAATTGAGAATTATATTGATGATCTAAAAAAAGACAAACAGCCTAAAGTTAAAATCAAAGAACCAGAATTTGAGCGCTTCGAAATTCTTTTTGATTTCAATAATATTAAATTTAACGACAAGGCTAACCAAGACATGCTGGAAGTGTTGAAATATTTGAAAACACTAGATGGCGATTACCGTATTTTACTTGTGGGTAATGCTGACCGTGTTGGTAGTGAGCTTTACAATCAAAACCTAGCTTTAAACCGCGCCAATACAGTGCGCAATTATTTAGTGAAAAATGGCGTGCAAGAAAGGCTGATTGAAATGCGCTCGGCAGGCGAAGATTTTCCTGATATCATAACTAAAGATGGCTCGCAACAGCAAATAAACCGCACTGTGGGAATTTATATTTTGAAGGGTTTCGGAACTTTTTCATCCTTCCCACTGCCTTTAATTGAAAATTATGTTTACCGCCGCGAAGTTGAGAAAGCGCGTGAGGCAAGAGGCTTGACGAATTAATATGAAGTTTAATTTAGAAAATAAACGCAAGGTAGTAATAAAAATTGGTTCAGCGCTTCTTGTTTCTGAAGGAAAATTACATCAAAAATGGTTGGAAAATTTTACTTCTGATGTTGCTGATTTAGTGAAAAAAGATTTCCAAATAATCATAGTTTCTTCTGGCGCCATCGCCCTTGGTAAAGCCTTTCTAAAGGTTTCCGCAAAAAAATTATCGCTTGAACAAAAACAAGCTGCCGCCGCAATTGGCCAAATTCAATTGATGAGTTTTTACCGTGATTTTTTTAAGAAATTACATTTGGATGTGGCCCAAATTCTTCTCACAGCCTCTGATTGCAATGATCGCAACCGCTATCTTAATGCTAAAAATACTATAGAAACTCTGCTAAAAAACCGCATCATTCCCATCATTAACGAAAATGATACGGTAGCAATTGATGAAATAAAAATTGGCGATAATGACCGTTTGGCGTCCCGCGTAGCACAAATGATTTCCGCGGATTTGATGATTTTATTTTCTGATATTGATGGTTTGTATGATAAAAATCCCAAAATCGAAAAAAGCGCTAAATTAATTTCCGAAGTTTTTACTATTACAAAAGAAATTGAAGCCATGGCGGGCGGCGCTGTTTCTGCCGTAGGGACGGGAGGTATGATTACTAAAATTTTAGCGGCAAAAATGTTATCCAATTCTGCTTGCGAAACTATTATAACCAACGGAAGTAGAGATCATGCTTTAAAAAAATTATTTGCCGGAGAGCAAAATTTTACTGTTTTCTATGGCAAAAAAAATTCGGCCACATCTCGCAAAAACTGGCTGGCGGGCTTTCTAAATGCCAAAGGTGAGGTGACTATTAATGATTGTGCTAAAGAAGTTTTGCTCAGCAAAAAAATAAGCCTTTTACCTGTGGGGGTTATCAGATTTAAGGGTGATTTTAAAAAAGGAGATGCAATTTTTATTAAAGATGAAGCAGGTAATCATATAGCTAGCGGCATCAGCAATTACGATGCCTCAGAGGTTAAAGAAATTCTTGGAAAAAAATCAGCAGAAGTAAAAAAAATTTTAGGTAAAACAGCTAAAAAAGAATTGGTGCATATCGATAATTTAGTAGTGCTTAGTGCTTAGTGGAGTCTCTATAGAAAATAGAGTTTTATTGGGTTGGATAAGCCTTCAAACGAGATGGTTCTGACTCTATGCGCTAAAAAAAATTGTCGTATTTTTCATTCTTAATTGCCCCGGAGCAATACCGGGAAAATCTTGTTTTTGAAAACCATTTTCTGAAAAAAAATCAAAAATCTTTAGGTAATTTTTTCTTTCTGAATCATCAAGCACAAAGGCCCCGCCTGGTTTTAAGGCAGTAAGGGAATTTTTTGCGCATTTAAATCTTTTTAAAGAATCAATAATTATAAAATCGAATTTTTTTGGATAATTTTTGGCGAAACTTTCATAAGCGCTGTCAATTAAAGCATCTTCCATTAAGTGAATTTCAACATTGCCAGTCTGAAGTCCACTTGGCAACAAAGCGTCAGTTAAGGAGAAAGTTTCTTGGCTTTTCTCTCCTTCATATGGCCTAGCGCCCAGCTCTTCACTCTGATTATTAATTAATTTACTTCTAACGGCTTCAAGCCACATTCGATCTGTTTCTATACCCACAATTTTCTTAACTCTTTTTGCAAAAAATAAAGTGGAAGCGCCACAGCCAAATTCAAAAATTTCATGATTTTGATTGAGATTCTTCTTTAAAAAATCGATGGCGGGATAAGTCATCCAGGGCAGGGGGGAGCCATTTTCATCTTGCGAAAATCCTTCTAAAAAAGATTTCATCCAACCGGTTTTATTTTCCTGTAATTGTTGCAATTTCATTGGTGTAAATACCACTCCACTGTTTCTTTTAATCTTGTTGAAAAAGTTTTGGAAGGAGCAAAACCAAATTCGCGCTGAACCTTGGCATTGTTGATTGCATAGCGTTTATCATGTCCTAACCTGTCCGTTACAAATGTAATTTGGGCAGCGTAAGACTTGCCATCTGACCTAGGTTTTAATTCATCGAGAATGACACAAATTTCTTTCGCTAGTTCGATATTTTCTTTCTCGCATTCGCCGCCAAAACAATAAGTTTCCCCTGGTTTGCCTTTACATAGAGCGGCGTAGATGCCATCAACATGGTCTTTTACAAAAATCCAATCGCGGATATTCTTTCCATTACCATAAACCGGAATTGTTTTGCCCGCTAATGCAGATGAAATCACGGTTGGAATAAATTTTTCGCGATGTTGATAGGGCCCAAAATTATTCGAACAATTTGTAGTTATCGTGGGCAGACTGTAAGTTTCAAACCAGGCGCGTACAAGTTGGT
>CAZCWN010000023.1:0-4497 GCA_964502375.1 uncultured Rhizobium sp.
AGTTAGAGCGTTAGACGGAGTCAGCGTTGGGCTAAAACTTGGAGCTTTAGTTGGGGCCGAGGTTGGTGCGCCAGTAGGAGAATTAGTAGGGTTGGTAGTGGGAGCAAAAGTTTGGGTGGTTGGCACCCTTGTTGGATAAGGAGTCTCGTATGTAGGGGACAATGTGGATGATTCTGTTGGCATCTCACTTGGAAAAACTGAAGGAGCGGCTGTGTCGTGAGAAGTTGGTAATACTGTAGGAGCGCGGCTTGGAGTAAGTGTTGGGCTTCCAGTTGGAGCTGTTTCTGTTGGAGAGGGAGTAGGTATTTCATCATCCCCCTCAACAAAAGCTGGAACAATGGGTAGCTGCCCAGGCTCTGAACTTTCTTGTTTTGGTGATGAATAAAATGATTTTATAAAGCCCAATACCCCCCGAGATCTGGCAACTGGTTGTTCTTCTTGGAATAAATATTGGGAAAATTCTGGTGTTTGAGGCAAAGCTTCTGGTTTTGGCCAGGCTTCTTCAGCTTCTTTCGATGCTTCCTTTTCCAATTCGTTCAAAGGTGGAATAGAAGATGTGCCAAGAATGGCTTTAATTTTTTCAGCTTCGCTGATCTCAAATTCACTTTTAGAAATCTCAAAACCAGCATTGGTTTTTTGGTAATGGATAATGTCAGTTGATGGTGGAGTGGGAGTTTTAAGGGTAGATAATTTAGTCATAATTTGGTTATAAAAAATTTAGCTTTACTGTTCTATCCCTACCCAGCCTTCTTACCAAATAAAAAATTAAGCTTGCTATAAGCCATGTCTTACTTGCAAAAAAAAGCTAGGTTCAGGTCATAGAAGAGAGCTGATATGATGAAATGAAGATAAAAATTGCTAAAACCTATAGGCCACGCCCATTTTGACCTCTTCAAGCGTTGAAATAAAAAGTGCGCTGTAATTTTTATACCCATCAGTGGTGGTTTTTGCCTTAAATCTCTCTCTGTTATATTCAAAATTTAGGGAAATGTTCTTATTATAATTAGCCTTAAAACCCATGCCATAATACCAATCATATAAATTGGCGATCTTAGTCTCACCATTATCAGTAATCCTGGCGCTATTTATAGTTTTATAATAAATCCCGACATAACCTAAAGTAAAATAAGGCGCAAAAAGATCATGCACATCATATCCTATATCTAGCTTCGCCCCATAGCGGTTTTTAACCGTGAGCTCAGTATTACTATTAACTTTATTAGAACTTCTGGCTTTAACATTATTAACCTCAAATATTAGCCCAGGCGCAATAAAAACTTGTTCTAAAATAGAAGGAACATTTTCAACACACAGACAGTCAAGGGAGTCGCCAACATTAAAAGCATATTTATAATTTAAGCCCCATCCTCCGTGCTCATGATTATATTTTGGACCTATAGCCCCGCCCGGCTTAGTGGATTTCACATAGCGTTCATAAAATTCCAACTCACTATTAATGTAATCTACACCAAAATAGCTACCTTCAGTTTTGGCAAAGGCGCAAGGCATTAAAAAGACGAAAAGAACCAACATGGCTAATAGGCACCGTTTCATAAAAAAGTTATAAATGATAAATGCTTCGAATTAAGGGGATTTCCAATATCTACACAAAAACAGCGAAAAAATTTGGAAGCTCAGTATTTCAAGCTGGTGTAAAGCGCAGGCAAAATAGAAACCCCTTACCCCTGAACCAAAAGAAATTTTGAAAAAAACTTACCTTTAGAAATATTGTATCATATTGAACCTAAAACTGTGTTGTGATGAGGGATTTGTTAGAAAATATATTAAACACCTGGCTCTACAAAAACCCAGTGGTGTAGCCAATCTTTCTTTTAGAGAATAAATGCCTGAAGAATTATTTTTAGTTATTGGGGCAACACTAATTTCTAAACAATTATGGGAGAACAAACGTTCTACAGATTGCTGCTATGATCATCAATAAATTCATACCCACCAATTACATTTTGCTGAAAAGAGAAAGAAATTTTGACAAGTGCCTTATTTAAAAATTCTCATAAAGACTTAGCTCATCTCCTAGATATCACCCCTTTGGAAACTCATAAAATCATCTTATTTACCAAGGACTATCCAAAAAAATTATAACCCTCCAAAAACTTCCTTCATCCTTTGCTCAAGTGCTTTATAGGAATATTTTTCCTTTAAACGCACAAAAGAATTTTTAACCATTTTATTTGCCAAATAAGGATCACTAATAATTCTTAAGATTACGCCTGTAAGGCGTTCATGCATGTTTTTAGAAGGCTCAAGGTTAAATAATAAACCATCAATTTCGTCACGCAAAACTTCTTTTGCCCCATCAGTAGCACTGGCAACTATTGGTTTGTAGCATTTCATAGCCTCAAGCAATACCAAGCCAAAAGTCTCGTTTCGTGAAGGAAGGCAAAATATATCAATTGATTGAAAAAAATTTTCTTTGTTTTGCACCCATCCCAAAAATTCAACCTCATTTTCTAAATTTAGATTTTTGGCTAACGATCGAAGAAAAGGTTCGCGCGGGCCGGAACCAGCAATTTTTAATAGAAATTTTTGTTCCAATTTCTGCAAAGAGGAAGCTCGCTTTAATTCAAGAATTGCTTTTATTGCCGTATCGAAACCTTTAGTCTCATCAATCCGCCCCATCACACCAATCACAATTTTATCTTTTTTAGTGAAATCAATTTCCGAGAATTCAGCTTGCGCCTCAGATAAATCAAGGGCGTTCGGGATTACAAAACTTCTCTTTTCATCTTGCCCTATCTTCACGGTGCGATAAAAAATTTCTTTATTTACTGAAAACACCAAATCTGCGCCAATTGAGCGCTTAACATTCATACTGTGATTTACAGCAATAAGAAAAATTTTTTTGTTTTTGATTTTTTTTATGGCTTTGCGAACCAGCACCATAGATCTGCCTATATGCGCGATCACAGCATCTGCCGCAAATTCCCTTAAGATTTTTTCAATTTCTTTGACAGCAAAAAAATCATAATTGCCAAAAGAATTTTTTATTTTTTTAACTGGAACACCAAGTTGTGAAACCCTGTCAGCATAAGGCGAATCATCTTTTACAATTCCTAAAATATCATGGCCAAGGTTTTTTAAAACCTTCATGTAATCAATAAATACCTGCTCTGCCCCGCCATTTTGTGAAGTAAGGATTATATTAGCTATTCTCATTTAACGGGATAATTTTTCTTTAGCCTTGAGATTAGAAACAATTGGATAAAGGCCAGATAGGCATGCAATTAAAAGGCCAAGCAGCCCTTCTTTGTAACCTCTTTTTAGTAAAAAAGATTTAATAAATCTTATTTTGAAATCGATGAGCCTTTTAAAAAAACAGCCATTAATTTCGCCACGGGCAATCAAATCATTGGCACGCCAAGTGGTATAGCGATTGAAGCGAGCAATAAAATCTGATACATCTTCATCAACCAAATGAATTATCGGATTTTTTAGATATTTTACTTCCGCATTTAACTCGCAGGTTGGGTGCACTTCCCGGTCTTCATGATATTTTTTTAAATCGCGATAGCAAAGAGTCTGGCGCTCAAGCACACATAAAATTCTAAGCCAACCATATTTTACATAGCGCTTTCCTATATAATTAGCGATAGGGGCAATATAGGCATAAGGCGGAGAATTTCTTAGGGCTAAAATTTCCGCTGCTAATTCTGGTGAAATTCTTTCATCGGCATCAATTTCTAAAATCCAATCCCCCGTAGCATTATTTAACGCTACATTTCGGCGCGCACCTTCAATACTCCAGGAACCTTCAACAATTTTATCAGTAAATTTCTGCACAATTTCTTTTGTGCCATCGGTACATTTATCCAACACCACCACAATTTCATCCACAAATTCCAGGCTTTCTAAGCAGCCAGCAATTTTTCTTTCTTCATTATGCGCCACAATTACAGCGGAAATTTTTGTCATATTTAGCTTCTCTAAAAAAATGATAATTGACAGGCGAAAACGCGAAACTTAGGTTGCAGTTTATGCAAAAGTCAAAAAGAAAATTAATCAAAGCTGCTCTTCTTTCGCCTGCACTTTTGCTTGCTGCGTGTAAATTTAAAACTTTTGATTTCGCCATAAACAAACCGTCTTTTCAAAATAAAACTTCTGAAAAAAATATGCCAAACAATCATAAAATCGAATTGCCAAAATTGCCTTACGATAAGGGTGCTCTAGCTCCTCACATCTCTGAAAACACTATGAATTTTCATTATGGGAAACATCATCAGGCTTATGTTACTAATTTGAATAACTTGATTTCTGGCACTGAATTGGAAGGAAAATCTTTAGAAGAAATAATTAAAATTTCTCATAGCGATAAAAGCAAAACCGGCATTTTCAATAATGCTGCTCAGGTTTGGAATCACACTTTTTACTGGCATTCAATGAAACCAAATGGCGGTGGCAAACCAACTGGCGAAGTGTTGAAAAAAATTGAAGATGATTTTGGTTCTTACGAAAATTTTGTTACTGAATTTAAAAATG
>CAZCWN010000023.1:4507-21306 GCA_964502375.1 uncultured Rhizobium sp.
GGCTTGGTTAGCGCTTGAAGAGGGTAAATTAAAAGTTACCAAAACAGGCAATGCTGAAAACCCTCTAACTTCTCCAAAAACAAAGGCTTTAATGACGATGGATGTATGGGAACATGCCTATTATCTTGATTATCAAAATGCCCGCCCCACTTACATTGACATCTTTTTGAATCACTTAGTAAATTGGGATTTTGTTGCCGAAAATCTGAAAAAATAGTCAATGCGCCAAGCCAAATTTGAAAGAAACACCAAGGAAACGAAAATTAAAGTTGAAGTAAATCTTGACGGAACCGGCCAGTATAAAATCGATACCGGCATCGGCTTTCTAAACCACATGATTGAACAACTTTCTCATCACAGCCTGATTGATATTAGTCTGGAAGTGAAAGGTGATTTGCATATTGATTTCCATCATACCACTGAAGATGCCGCAATTGCTTTGGGCGAAGCTATCAAACAAGCACTTGGCGACAAGCGAGGTATCACCCGTTTTGGCCATTCTTATGTTCCAATGGATGAAACACTAAGCCGCGTTGTTATTGATCTCTCAGGCCGTGCTTATCCAGTTTTTAAATGCGAATTTAAACGCGACAAAATTGGCGAAATGGATTCTGAGCTTTTCCGCGAATTTTTCTATGCCCTCGCCCAAGCAATTGGCTGTAACCTGCACATCGAAAATTTATACGGCATCAATAATCACCATATTATTGAATCTTGCTTCAAAGCCTTAGCCCGAGCACTTCGCGCTGCCATCACAATTGATGAAAGAAAAAGAGATGCAATAAATTCAACCAAGGGAATTTTGTAGATTAAGTTTTACCTTGATGACTATTTTAGAAAATATCGCCAAAAATAAAAAAGCTTCTAAGCCTGTGATTTACGGGCTTTCAGGCTCTACCCTTACCGACGAGGAAAAATATTTTTTCGCAGAAAATGCTGCCCTGGGTTTTATTCTTTTTGCCCGTAATATCGAAAATAAATCCCAACTAAAAAACCTTACAAATTCTTTGCGGGAATTGATGCAAGGCGAAGTTTTAATTTTGATTGACCAAGAAGGCGGGCGCGTGGCACGCCTTAAACCACCTGAATGGAAAGGCTATCCTCCAGGCCAATATTTTGCTGATCTTTATCAGCAAAACCCTGCCCAAGCTGAAGAAGAGTTATTTAAAAATTTTCAAGAAATCGCTCAAGATTTAGTTGAAATGGGTATTAATGTTGATTGTGCTCCGGTGCTTGATATTCTAAGCGCCACAACTCATCAAGTTATTGGTGATCGAGCTTATGGAACCACACCAGCGCAAGTTGCAGCTTTAGGGCAAAAAGTTTGTGAAGGGCTTTTAAGCAAGAATGTTTATCCCATCATCAAACATATCCCTGGCCACGGACGCGGCATCTCCGACAGCCATCTCGAATTACCAATTGTCGATGCAAGTTTAGAAGAGTTACGTGCCAGCGATTTTATTCCTTTCCAAAAATTACGCGAGCAAAAATTTGCCATGACGGCGCATATTCTCTATACAGCAATTGATAAAGAAAATTGTGCCACCACCTCTAAAACCGCGATTCAACTGATTCGCGAGGAAATTGGTTTTAAAAATATCTTAATGAGTGATGATATTTCCATGAAGGCTCTCCAAGGAAGCTTTGCAGAAAAAACAAGTTCAATCTTAGAAGCTGGCTGTGACATAGTTCTGCACTGTAACGGCAATATGCAGGAAATGATCGAGATTAATTCTGCCTTGCCAAATTTAGGGGAAGAATTACGTAATAAGCTTCTAGCTTAAAAAATTAAGTTACGCACTAAGGCACAATATACCAAATACTGAGGCACTAAAACATGTCCATTTTTCTACACAAAAACGATCTTCCATCTGAATTAAAGTTTAGCGGTTCAATCGCCATCGACACTGAGGCTATGGGGTTAAACATAATTCGTGATCGTCTATGCTTAGTGCAAATTTCAGCTGGCGATGGAGATGCCCATTTGGTGCAATTTGAGCCCGGCAAATACGATGCACCGAACTTAAAAAAACTTCTCACCAATGACGAGATTTTAAAAATTTTTCACTTTGCACGTTTTGATTTGGCGGCGATTCAATATTATTTAAAAATCACGATGCGTAATATTTACTGCACCAAAATCGCCTCGCGCCTTGCCCGCACTTATACTGATGCCCATGGATTAAAATCTTTATGCGAAGAATTACTTGGTATTGAGCTTTCTAAAAAACAACAAACTTCTGACTGGGGGCATCCTGAAATAACCCCAAAACAGCTGGAATATGCCGCTTCTGACGTTTTGCACTTACATAAATTGAAAAGCAAACTTGATGAGATTTTGGAAAGAGAAAATAGAAAAGAAATTTTTGATGCCTGTGTGAAATTTCTCCCAGCTCGTACCAGCCTTGATCTGCAAGGCTTTTCATCAATTGACATTTTTTCGCATTAATTGCGCTTAAGTTACAGTAATGAAAAATTACTGGGCTCTATCATGAAGATAAAATAACAGTTTGATAGGCATTACCTACTAGTGTCCTTCCCTTCATGACAGTTTCCAGCTCAAAATAAATCACTGAATAACTTTAACTAATCTCTCCCCATCACAAAGTTCAATCTCTTCCGCATTACAAACATTGCGCAAATCTTCGACGAAATTTTCTAACCCTGCTATACCGGAAATTAGAATTTTTTTCACCGAGCTTTTCATCGAAATATTTTTTTCTGATTTAAATTTCCTTACTTCAAAAATCACTTCGAGCATTGACTTTCCTTGGCCCATTAACTCTTCATTGAAAAAATTTTCATCAAATTTTGGCCAATTACCACGAGCATTAATTGAAAGTTTCTGAGCAAATTCTTCAGCAAAAACTGCTGAGTAAATTTCATCACAAATATGGGGAATAAAGGGCGCAAAAAGTTTCAAAATTGTGTTTAAGCAAAATCTTAAAGTTAAAATTGCACTTTTTTGTTTGGCTGAAATTTCGATTTTTTGTGCATCCGTTAACTCAACGCCGGCAAGCTTTTCAGCAGATAGGCCATAAGAGCGAACTTTACAAATTTCTAAATAATTATCACAAAAATCTTTCCAAAAAAATTCTTCAATTGCTTCCCGAGCGCGCGCATATTCGAATTTTTCAAACTCCTTCGTGGCGCATTTTATGGTTTGTTGCAGGCGGCTTAGAGCCCACAAATCTGTGGGCTCTGTAATTTCTTTTTGAGACAGGCCAAGCGCAGCCTCTTCATTTTTCAACAAGCCAAAATTCATCGAAGCAAATTTCGCGGCGTTGAAAAGTTTCGTAATCAATTTTTGGCCGATTTTGAATACCTCTTCGCTATAAGCTGTATCAGCGCCCAAATGCGAGGTTGAGGCCCAATAACGCACAATATCTGAGCCCTTTTCTTCAATCAAAGCAGTTGGCGTAACCACATTGCCTTTTGATTTACTCATTTTGGTTTTATCGGCCGCCAGACACCATCCTGAAATCATCAAATTCTTCCAGGGAACAGAATTTTGGTGCAAAGCTGATTTTACCAAAGTGTAAAAAGCCCAAGTGCGAATAATTTCATGAGCCTGCGGGCGTAGATCAGCGGGGAAAAGTTTTTGATGGCGCTCTAAATTTCCTAAATGAATTTGCTCATTAATAGCGCGAGACGAAAGCTGCGGTGAAACTGAAGATGTTGCCCAAGTATCCATAATATCGGTTTCGGGAATAACTTCGTCCCTGTGATATCCGCGCGGCAGATCAACCTCAGGGTCGCACGGTAATTGCTCGATTTCTGCAACCAAAATTTTTCCTTCCTCCCCAGCGCGTTTTGAATACCAAATCGGAAATTTTACACCGAAAAATCTTTGACGCGAAATACACCAATCCCACGAAAGCCCGTCAATCCATTGTTCAACACGCACCCGCATATAATCAGGAAACCAGTTGCACTCATCCGCCTTTGCTTTCAGCAATTCCTTTTCATCAAGAATTTTGATGAACCATTGCGGCACTACCAAGATTTCAATAGGAACCCCGGAACGTTCTGCACATTTGACAGGACGTTTAGGTAAATTTTTCTGCTCTAAAATCTCAATTCTAGTTGGGCCCAAATTTAAATTTAGTGATTGTAATTCTTTTATAATAGCTTCTTTAGCATCTTTTATTTTTTTTCCTTTCACTAACTTTTCATATAATATAGCAAACTCATCAGAGCTAAGTAAGTCTGCTCCTTCCATTTCAAAAACTAAACTTCCTTTTGGTTTATCATTATTAAAAGACCAAATATCTTGAGAATTGAATGGAGTTTCTCTTTTTATCGCTTTTAACCACGCCGTAGTACCTATATCTTCCATAGTACCATTTTTGGTCAAAATTATACGGGTTTTTAAACCATATTTTCTCCACCACTTAATATCAGTTTCATCTCCGAAAGTACAGCACATAACAGCCCCAGTTCCTTTATCGGTTTGTACCAATTTATCTGCAAACAACGGAACTTTAACACCAAAAAGCGGAGTAATAAGATAGGTACCAGTAAACCCCTCACCATTTTCATTAAGAGGTTTTTTTATTAGATGCTCCCATTGTTTAGTCCCATCTTCCTTTTTATGGTCAGGGTTGATCATTACAGCAACACAAGCTGGTAATAACTCTGGACGAGTAGTCATTATCTGAACTAAGTCCTCATCACTTCCTTCCACACCAAACCAAATATAATTCATCACCCCTTCCACTTCTTTATCGACCAAATCGGCCTGGGCTAGAGCGGTGCGGTCAGAAATGTCCCAAAAAACTGGTTCGGCTTTTCTTTCGACCATTTTCTTGTGAAAAAGATCAATAAAAGATGCCTGAGAAATTTTTTGTGATTCGGGTGAAATAGTTTGATATTTTTGCTCCCAATCCACGGATAGCGCGATTTCATTGAACAGCGCCTCAAATTCTTTTTCTGCATCCTCAACTATTTCCCGACATTTTTTTACGAAAGAACCATGGCCATTTTCTGCCTCGTAAATTCCAGCTTTTTTACCGATAATTTTTTCAACCAAGCGTTCGGTAGGTAATCCGTTATCATCAAAACCCATCGGATAAAAAACATCTTTACCCGACATTCTTTGAAAGCGCGCCACGAAATCTGCCTGGCTATAAGAAAAAACGTGCCCCATGTGCAAAAGCCCGGAAACAGTGGGCGGAGGAGTGTCAATTACGAAAGTTTCTGACTTCGACTTGTCATTCAACCATTTGTAAATTTTTTTCTCGCGCCAGTAATTCTGCCAAAATTTTTCGCGCGTTTTAGCGTCGTACTTTTCGGGGAGTTTAATCATTTTGATTGCAATAAGATTATACTAGGAAGGACAAATCACACAGTTGCCATCGCATAATAGGCGCATTCGCAGCTATTCAATCTCAAGCAGCTCAGCTGTGTATCTGCCAATGGTGTGCAGGTAAATTTTGCCATCCACAACTAATGGAGAGTGATAAATTTTTTTACCCACTTCAAAATTAGTTTCGATTTTGCCGTCAATTGGAGAGACGATCAGCAACTGACCATCAACCCTTGAAATTAGAAGCTTGTCGCCGGCCATGATTACACCGCTATAGATTATTTTAGTGGTAGGTTTGTTTTCTTTTTTGAAATTCGGTAATTGCGAAATCCATTTTATGCCGCCGCTTTTTTTGTGGATAGCAAGCAATTTATTGTCATTATTAATAACGAATAAAAACTCGCCAGCAGCCCAGAAATTAACGATTCCAGCGATTTCTTTTCTCCATAAATAATTACCATTAGTAGAATTTATTGCCATCATCAAGCCACCATTGCCTATTGCGTAAATAACATCATCTTTAACGATTGGTGTTGCATCAATATCGTTAAGATAAAAGTCAGAATTAATTGCGCGGCTAAGGTTTAAATCTTGTGACCACACAGCCTCGCCAGTTTTTCTTTTTAAAGCGTAAATTTCACCAGAAGAGTAAGAAGTAATAACTAAATCTTTATAAAGCACCGGTTCAGCCGCGCCAAAAATTGCAGTTGGGCGTAAAATTCCAGAATGCACCCACTCTAACTCGCCTTTTTCCGCATTGAAGGCGTAGAGCTTATTGTTATTGGTAGTAACATAAACTAGTTTCCCATCAGAAATAGGGCTTGAAACCGGGATTGAAGATATGTCTTTTGTCCATAAAATTTTGCCATCAACTTCATTCACAGCCGCAATTTTATTGACTCCACCAATAGCAAAAATTTTACCCGCAGCATAGCTAATTTTTGGACTTCTATAATTTTGCAAATAAGTTTTAGGAAAAAGTTTAGTTTTCCAAATTTTTTTTCCGCTCGCCAGGTCACGCGCAGCCAACACTTCGGTTGGATCTAGAGCGAATATTTTTCCGTCTTTAACAATTGGTGAGAAAACAAAATGATCATCTGAATCGCCACTATAAAAAAACCAATCTTTTGATGATTTTTTAAGTAAAATTCCTTTCCCTTCATTCAAAGAAAATTCCTTTTCAAAATTTTCAATTTCTTGATTTTGTTGTCCTCGTGAGCCACCCCAAAAATTATTTTTTTGCTGTGGCGGAAGTTTTACTTCAGTATTTTCAAGAGCCGAATCAACTTTAACATGATCAATTGTAGCAAAGGCTGAAACTGCTTTTGTTCTGTCGTAATCTTCATCTTTTGAGCAAGCAGAAATTATTAAAGCTGTTGCTAGTAAAGAGAATTGGAGAAATTTTTGCATGGTTATTTAACTGCTTTTTCTTTAGATTATTCGGCTGTGATTTCTGGTTTTGCCATTGTTTTTCTTGGTTCATAACCTTTGGAAATTACCATTCTTAAACCATCGCTAGCCCTTACCTTAAGCTCTTGTGGGCTTTCAGGACTATTAGCGATAAGACCAAAAATCTCATAAGATTTTTCCAGATTATTTTTTTGCATTTCAAGAAGTGCTCTTTGTTCAGCTATATGATAGCGCAAAGTCTTGCTGGAATCTTCAATTTTCTTGATACGGGAAGCCAAATCTTCTTTTTTAATTTCACTTTCCTCGCTCATCCAAGTTTTTACAGCCAAAAGACCTGCGGCATCTCTAAAATAATCGTCACAAGAAAGGCATTTGTTGATTTTTACATAAACTTCAGCTGCTTGAGATTTCTTTCCTTCTTCTAGCATAAGTGCTGCATAACGCAAAGAAGCCAAAGACCATATGCCGCTTGGCGCATATTTTGTCTCATAAATTTTTTGTAAATTTTCTTTTGCCTTATCTATCTGGCCTAATTGTTGTTCAATAAAAGAACGATGCAAAATTTCAGAAAATTTTCTTTCCTGAGCGTTTTGATAAATTTTAAAAGCCGCAAATGCAACAAGCGCTGCGATCACTACTAAAGCAAGACGCGTGAGAAGTTTTTTATTTTTTTGATAGAAGTGTTTCATTAAATCAAATCTAGCCTGGGACTTGGCTTGATCTAAGATGGCTTTCATTTCGTCAGACATGGTTTTTCCTTAAACAGTTATTAAAATTAATTTTGCCTGATAAGCCTCAGACAACAATCCAAAGTATTACGAAGAAGATAACTGATTGTCATCGGCCCAACTCCACCAGGAACTGGCGTGATTGCCGAAGCGACTTCTTTCACATTTTCAAAATCAACATCACCCACCAATTTGGTTTTACCATCTGGAAGCGTGATTCTATTAATGCCAACGTCAATAATTATTGCATCTTTTTTTACCATATCGGCCTTGATCAAATTAGGCACTCCGGCAGCAGAAATTATTACGTCAGATTGCAAACATTCAGCTTTTAAATCTCTAGTGGAACGATTTGCAACTGTAACCGTGCAGCTTTCAAGCATCAAAAGCCTTGCCAGTGGCCTGCCTACAATATTGGAAGAACCAATGACTAAAGTTTTTAAACCAGACAAATCCTTTCCAACAACTGATTTAAGGAGATGCATGCAACCAAGGGGCGTACAAGGAACTATTGCTCTATCTTCGCCATTAATATTACCAACAGAAAGCTTGCCAACATTGATTATGTTAAAACCATCAACATCTTTGCGATAATCAATAGCGTGGATTATAGTGTTAGAATTGATATGCTTTGGCAATGGCAATTGCACCAATATTCCATGGATTTTTTTGTCATTATTAAGCTCTCTAATTTTTTCCACTAATTCAGATTCTGAAACATCTGACGCTAGTTTAATCTGAATAGAATTCATGCCTATCGCATGCGCTGCCTTTTCCTTATTTCCCACATAAACTTCGCTAGCTGGATCACTGCCGACAAGAATCACGGCAAGAGATGGCGTGACGTGAAATTTCTTTTTAATATCTTCAATTTCGGCAGCAAGAGCCACTCTCATAGCGGCGGCTATTTCTTTGCCGTTAATAATTTTTGTAGTCATTTTTGATTTTTTTGAAGAATTGATAGGTAAAAATTATTTGCCTGCTGAATTAATGCTACAAATTATTTGCTGTTAGAACTTAAACAGTTAAATCTAGGACCACATCCTACACGGTGCTCTCCTCGATTGCCATATCTCTTCTAAATTATTTTTATCTCTTAAAGTATCTTTAGAATTCCCTCCCCTGCAGATTGACGCCAGCGCCCTAAAAGATATTATTCCTTAATATGGTTGCGGCGCTAAGCGCGGGTAAATGCAAGAGCTACCAAGGAAAATAAGACGCTTGGTTTTGTTTAGATAAGCGTTGTGGATGATGTTATTTTGAATTTGCAGATTCTCATAAATAAAGTCGGCAGGCTGCGTTCTATTTGCCTCAATACCACCAACTTTTGCGGCTGCTAAAAAAACAAATTCGGGTTTTTCGATAGCAAAAAAATCGCTGACTTGTTGTTGATTTAATAAATTTAATTCAGCACGCGTTTTAGTTATAATATTAGTGAAGCCTTGTTTTTCTAGCTCTCGAACTATTGCAGAACCAACCATTCCTTTGTGGCCAGCAACAAATATTTTCGAATTTTTTTCCATTAATTTACTCCAATTTCTTTCAAAAATGCCCCATCCAGATTGCTTTGCCCATGCTTCTCTTTAAAGCCTTTGGGGCTACCATGATAGGCAATTTTTGTGTCGTTTAATACTGCAATTGCATCGCAAATTTCATCCATATCAGATAGAATATGTGAGCTAAAGAAAATTGTTTTTCCTAAATTTTTATAAGCCATTAACTCACGTTTTAGAGCTATACGGGCCTTTGGGTCAAGGCCACTCATTGGTTCATCTAAAATTACTAAATCGGCCTCACTCATAAAAACAGCAAGCAGGCCCAATTTTTGGGTCATTCCTTTAGAATATTTAGTAACTTTTTGTTGCAAGACATCGAATGGCAAATCCAAATTTTTACAGATTTGCTGTGCCTTTTTTTCATCAAATTTTTTGCCATAAAAATCTAAAACAAATTTTATGAATTCTTCGCCTTTTAAATGCATTGAAGGCTGAAATTTTTCTGGTAAATAACAAAGCCGCTTACGCGCTTGAGGCAGAAGGCGCGAGACACCAAAAATTTCTACCTCTCCCTCATCTTGATCAAGCAAATCCAGAATTATTTTAATCAGTGTGGTTTTGCCCTGGCCGTTAAGCCCAATAAAGCCAAAAACTTCATTTGCTTTCACCTCAAAATTAACAGCGGAAAGCACAGGCTTAGTAAAAGATTTTGAAATATTGAATATTTTTAGAGGTAACATTTTTATGGAATTATGACTTATTTTTCAGCAAGCGCATCGTTAACTGCAAACAGTGCTGCTCTATATCCATTGGCGCCAAGCCCACAAATCACACCATCTACAACATCACTTAAAAAAGAATGATGACGAAATTCTTCGCGTTTAAAAATATTAGAAATGTGCAATTCAATTTTAAATCCATGAAAAATTTCTAAAGCATCACGAATGGCTACAGATGTGTGAGTGTAAGCAGCAGCGTTGATTATTATGACATTAAAATTTTCAGCATTTTGGATAATCTCAACTAAAGCACTTTCGCTGTTTGATTGCTTAAATGTTATTTCAAGATCAAGCTCTGCGGCTAATTTTTTACAGGCCGCTTCAATTTTTTCTAAAGAAATATCACCGTAAATTCCCGCATCTCTCTTATGCAAAACATTAAGGTTAGGACCGTTTAAAATAAGGATTTTTTTCTTCATAAATTTTTCTTTTTTGCCGTTAATTCAATTTTAACATAATAAAAGATTGTCACCGGAATTGAGAGAACATAAAGCACGCCAACGCTTGCTAGAGTAAGCCATGGCCTAATTACAAGCCCAATGCTAATTGCCCCTAAAACCAGTAAAGTTAGGTAAGCAAAATCATTTTGAATCGGAATTTTTTTTACGGAAATAGTGGGGATGCGGCTAGCCATAAGAACCGCAATCACCATGGTGTAAGTTATAACCATAATTGGGTCTGAATAAAAACCGTCCTCAAATTCGTAAGTGAGAATCATTGGCAACATTGTCAGCGCAGCTCCAACCGGAGAGGGAATGCCTTTAAAAAAATATTTTTCTAAAATCGGATTTTCCCCTTCCTGTGTTAAATCGACGTTGAAGCGCGCCAATCTTATCGCCGTACAGACTGCAAAAAATAGAACCATTGCCCAATCAAGGCCTCGTACCTCACCATAAGAATTAACCCAAGAATATATTACGAAGCCAGGAACCACCCCGAAATTGACAAAATCAACCAGTGAATCAAGTTGGGCTCCAAAATCACTGCTAGAGTTAAGAAAGCGCGCCAATCTTCCATCAACGCCATCCATGAAACCAGCAAAAAGTAAAAAGGCTGAGGCGTAAAAAAACTCCCCTCGAATAGCAAAGCGAATTGCTGATAAAGCAATGCAAAGGCTGGTTAAAGTAACAAGATTTGGCAATAATCTAATAAGGGGAAAAGCACCATCGCCTTCTCTGATTTGCCGAATTATTTGTTTGGACATTTTTATTTGTGGAATCCTTAAAGAGAAATTTGGAATTGCTTTATCGCAAAAGCGCTCATAGTTTTTAGTACACTTTGCAAAAAGCAATCAAACATTCCTCCTACTTCCAAAACAATGAAAATTAACGATCAAACAACCAGGCTTGCTAATTGTGTACGTTTTTTATCAATTGATGCCGTAGAAAAGGCCAATTCAGGGCATCCAGGAATGCCAATGGGAATGGCAGATGTGGCAACAATTTTGTTTACAGAATTTCTAAAATTTAATGCCAAAAAACCAGATTGGCTAAATCGCGACCGTTTTGTTTTATCAGCGGGCCATGGCTCAATGCTGCTTTATTCTTTGCTTTATTTAACAGGCTATAAAGATATTGAACTCAGCGATTTACAAGATTTCCGCCAATTAAATTCTAAATGTGCCGGGCATCCTGAATTTGGTCATTTGGCCGGTATTGAAACTACTACTGGCCCACTTGGGCAGGGCCTTGCAAATGCTGTTGGCATGGCTTTAGGAGAAAAAATGTTAGCCGCAAGAATTGGCGAAAAATTAATTAACCATAAAACTTATTGCTTGGTTGGCGATGGTTGTTTGATGGAAGGAATTTCACAAGAAGCAATCTCTCTAGCTGGCCATTTGGCTTTAAATAAGCTAATTGTGTTGTGGGATAATAATGAAATTTCAATCGACGGAAAAACTTCTCTTACTACTTCCGAAGATATGAAAATGCGCTTCGAAGCCTGTGGTTGGAAGGTTTTACAAATTGATGGGCACAATTTTGAACAAATCAGAAAAGCTCTAAACGCTGTCCAAGAATCTGATCGTCCCGTAATGATTGATTGTAGAACCACAATTGGCTTTGGTTCGCCAAACAAGGCCAAATCCGAAAAGGTACATGGATCGCCCCTTGGTGCTGATGAAATAAAAAAAGTTCGAGAAAATTTAGGCTGGTCCCATGCTCCATTCGTAATCCCCGAAGAGCTTGAAAAAACTTGGCTTGAAGCTGGTAAAAGATCATACAAAATTTATAAAGAATGGGAAGAAGAATTCGCTAAACTTGATGAAAAAAAAGCAGCCGAGTTAAACAGAATTTTAAATAAAAAATTGCCTGAGGAGTTCACAAAAAAAATAGAACTTTTTAAACAAAAAATTTTCTTAGAGAAACCAAAACAGGCAACCCGCAAATCTTCAAATATTACACTAGAATTTTTAACCGCTGAACTATCAGAATTAATTGGCGGCTCGGCCGATTTAACTGAATCGGTTTTGACTAAAACTTCACACACTAAAACCATCAATAAAGATGATTTTTCCGGACGCTATATTCATTACGGCGTGCGTGAACATGCTATGGCTGCAATCATGAATGGCTTGGCTCTTCATAGTAGGTTTATCCCTTACGGAGGAACATTTTTAGTTTTTTCCGATTATATGAAACCGGCAGTACGTTTGTCTGCCTTAATGAAACAACAAGTTATTTACATTTTCACCCATGATTCAATTGGCCTTGGTGAAGATGGGCCAACCCACCAACCTATTGAGCATTTAGCAGCCCTACGCGGCATTCCAAATTTGAATGTTTTCAGACCAGCTGATGCCTTAGAAACAATAGGCTGTTTTGAACAGGCTTTAAAAGCAAAAACTTCTCCTTCCGCCATTGTTTTAACTCGCCAAAATTTACCATTCTTGCGCAGCGAATATAAAAAGAATGAGGATTTCTGCAGCTTTGGCGGTTATGCAATCTCTGAAACAGCAATGGGTATTGAACCTGACGTAGTGATTATGGCCAGCGGCTCTGAAGTAGCAATTGCGATCGAGGCAAAAGAAAAGTTACATAAACATGGATTGGCTGTGCGTGTGGTTTCAATGCCTTGCTTTGAGCTTTTCGAAAAACAGGAGCCCGCTTATCAAAAGCGCATTTTAGGTGATAAAAATGTTCTGCGTGTTGCCATTGAAGCTGGTATATCCCAAGGTTGGGACCGCTATATAGGCAATGATGGTATATTTATCGGGATGAATGATTTCGGCTCTTCTGGTAAAGCGGAAGATCTCTTTAAACATTTCAATATTACCGCAGATATAACCTGTGAAAAAGCTGTTGCCGAACTAAAAACAAGACGGAAAGCAGCCGTGCAAAAATATAAAGATAAGGATGATTTGCTGGATGAAATAGATAAATATAGAGAAAAAATCAGACGTGAAGTTGAGGAGGACGAAGGAGAGTAAAACCCGCTCCTTCCCCCTCAAAATTTAATTTAAAATTATCTTCTGCGCTTTTCTCCCGTTACCCGCTCTGTGCTATCAGATAATGGTTTAGGATTTCTGGAAGGCCTAGCTCTTTGATTTTCTGCGGCATCGCGCTTTTCTTCTTCAGCAACACTAGAATTTTGAACATGCTCTTTTTCTCTCTGAAAAATGGACATAATTTTCGCAAAGAGCCCCTCAGATTGGTCAGCTCCTGCCTGTAGAAAATTTTCTATCCTCTCATGACGTTCTAAATGCTGAGCAGCAAATTCCTCATTTCCTTTTTGCAAAGAATGTCTATGCTTTTTCTTCGCTTGGGCTAGGCATTGCTGGAGAGTTTGTATCGCCCTATCATACCAAATTGGCTTTTCATAAGCTTCTCCTTGAATTACTCTAAATCTTTGCTCCTTTTCAACCACCTCAGATAAGTCATTAAAAAATTTTCCGACTAAAGCATTTTTATATTCTTTATAAGCCTGAACACTAGGGCCTCCTACATAGCGAACGTTGCCAAAATAATTAAAATTTATATCTTCAGCAAGATAACTAAAATCCATTTCTTCAGGATAGAGTTTTTGCAATATTACCCTCTCCAAACCATTAAATGATTTAAAAGCACAGTTTGTATTTGCTTGAGGAGTAACGGGAGTTGATTCGCTAATTATAATTGGGGTTCCAGATTCACTCTCACACGTAACCACTTGCGAAAAATATCCAAGAAGCCGATCAGTGAATTCTTTTTTATTTCTTGTCCCTTCTATATAGGGTCCTACAAAAACCCGGCGCAAATATGATTCGAAAGCTTCAGGAGAAGATAAGTTTTCATCACTAATCTTATTAGCATCCACTTCAAATTTGACTTCTATATATTTGTATTTTCCCAAAGAAGAGCTCAAAGGACAATTACCATCAATATAAGAAAGCTTCACCGGGTGATTGTTATTATATTCGATCAAGAAGTAAGCACAATGCCCTCCAAGCGGAGAGGGCATTACCCTAAATTTTTTATTTTCTGCACCACTGAGAATAAATTCACCCTGCTTTATTTTTTCAGCCGCCTCTTGGAAAAGCGGCTGCTGAGGAAAGCTGAGTTCTGATATTGCCTTCACCAAAATATCATTTACCATAATTACGTCAGATGAAACACTCTTCATGGAATAAGACAAATTTAATATCTCAATAGCCCTAGTCGCTTTCACAAGACTTTCTCTTTGCTCTTGATCTGGAATAAATCTAGTAAGAAAGGGAAGAGTTTCGTCCTTGGCCGCCAATAGCATTAAAGCTGTCCTACCGGTTTTATGGTCTCCTATATTAACATCTATATCTTCTCTTGATAACAAAGCCCTAACAGCCTCGTTATTATTCTGTAAAATGGCAGTTACCAGAGCCGTCGCCCCATATTCATTTACAGCATTAACTTCTAATTCTGGTCGTGCCAAAAGAGCTTTAATAATAAAGAGCTTTAATAATTTCTATAGGGCCTTCCACAGCCAACATCAAAGATGTCCTACCACTATTACTTTCTCTGGCATTAACATTAGCTCCCCTACGTAAAAGGGCTTTAACTATATTTGGATGTTTTCTATATACCGCCAAAATCAAGGGCGTTGAACCATTAATATCTCTAACATTAACCTCAGCTCCTGCTTCAAGAAGATCATTTACAATATCCTCCTGTCCGGCGTCCACTGCAAAAATTAATGCTGTCTGTTGATCTTCGTTTGTAGCATTAACCTTAGCTCCTGCTTCTAGTAAACCCCTCACAGCTCTTCTATCACCATAGTAAGCAGCCACTCTCAAAGAGTGATTCATGTGCTCTATACTTTATTTCTCATAGTATAATTAATGGTTAAATTTTATTTATCTTACAACAAGCAAGCATCCATAGTTTCTGCAATCCTAAGCAATAATTTCGAATAACCTTTAAACCCAGGGACATTTTTTTCCCCGATCAAATCCAAAATAGCGAATTTAATCTTATAATTTTGTGCCAATTTTATTGCCGCATTTCTTTCATCAGCAATATCGCTAAATAAGCATTTCAATTTCCTTTGTCGAGCAACTGAATCAAAGGCTCTAGCATTTTTCACGCTTAAATCGCTATCACTACCCTGTAGAAAGATTTGTATTGGTTTTAGGGAAAAATAATCTTCAAAATATTGATAACCGTCATGATAGAAAACATAAGAGGAATGCTTCGCTCGTGCAAGTTTGCGACGAATTGTAATTTCAATTTTATTGGTTTCCACTATAAATTTTTGCAGATTTTCATTATATTTTGTGCGATTTTCTGGATCGATTTCAGAAATTTTTTCCGCCATAAATTCAGCAATTTTTATGGCATTTTGTGGGTTTAACCAAAGATGCGGATCAATTTCACCAGAATTATCTCGTCGCTGCAGAAGCTTGATTCCATTGACACCGGAAAGTTCGTGGGATTTTTTCTCAAGTGAATTATTTTTGATAAACTTAACCAGATTTTTTTCTAAGGAATCATCAACATAAAAAACCAACTCAGCATTATTGATCGATTCTACATCACTGGTTTTTAACTGAAAATCATGTTCGGAAAACTTGGTATCAATAAGCAAAACGCTATTGTTTTTATCTTTGGTAATTGCCAAAAGAATTTGATAAATTGGATTTATAGATGCAGCAATAAGCGGTTTTTTTACAGAGTTTTCCTGACCGAAAGCGTTCACAGAGCAAAGGAAGAAAATCAGCAAAAAATTTATCAATTTCATATATAAAGTATAAGTATAATGATTGCAAAGCTTGAAAATATTGGCCTGACAATAGGAGGGCAAAAAATTCTCAACGATATAAATATTGAATTACAACAAGGCAAGATAACCACTTTGATTGGCCCCAATGGTGGCGGCAAAACTTCAATTGTACGGATTTTGCTTGGAATTCTAAAACCAACTTCTGGGCGAGTTATAAGAAATTTTAAAATCAAAATTGGCTATATGCCGCAAAAAATTACAATCGACAGCACTATTCCCCTGATGGTGAAAGATTTTATTCGGCTTTCAACTAATAAAATTGAGTTTGACGAAACCTTGCAAAATCTAGCTGCACGGCTTGGAGTTAAAAAAATCCTTAATCACCAAATTAATGATTTATCCGGTGGGCAAATGCAAAAAGTTTTATTTCTGCGCGCCTTAACCGGAAAACCAGAACTGCTAGTGCTTGATGAGCCAACTCAATATATGGACATCTCTGCCACACAAGATTTTTACCATATCATTGATGAAGTTAGAAAAGTTAATCAATGTGCTATTTTTATGGTCTCGCACGATCTGCATATGGTAATGCAAAAAACTGATTTTGTGTTTTGCGTCAATCATCACATCTGCTGCCATGGGAACCCAGAGGTAGTTAATCAACATCCAGAATATCTTTCACTTTTTGGTGAGAGAAGCGCAATGACAGTTTATCAACATCATCATGATCACAAACATTAGCATCTAAATGAAATGACAAATAACTAAAATTGATGATGTTAAAGAAGATAAAGTTTTATATAGTTTTATATAGCGATTGTGTTCACCATTTAGTTCTCCTCTTTCTTATTTATAACCCCAGTCTCGCTTAAGCCCTTTCAATCCGATTCAGTCCAATCTTGGGTTT
>CAZCWN010000024.1:0-21201 GCA_964502375.1 uncultured Rhizobium sp.
TGACCAATCCTAAAAAAAACTACTGTAATATGCAAGGTTAGTTTAGTATGCTATATAATAAAATCTCATCTATAATTCTTTTCCACTCTTTAGCTCTAACACTATTTTTATTCTCATTATTCCTAACCAGTTCAATTGCTGTTTTCCATAAAGCCCAACCGCGAGCGCGGTTCCAAGTTTCTTCATCTAAATCAAGATTTTGCCAAAAGATTTTACGGCTTTCGTTTTTAAACAAAGTCCAAGCGATTATTAAATCACAAGCTGGATCACCAACTGCCATGCCACCAAAATCAATCACGCCGACTAAATGATCATTTTTAAGCAAAATATTTCCCGCCACTAGATCTCCATGAATCCAAACTGGGTTTTTATTCCATTTTGATTGCAAAGCTTTTTGCCAAATTTCATCGGATAAATTTAGTTTAGCCAAAGCTTCTTTTGCCTCTAAATCATAAACTGAAGAATGACTTCCACGAAAAAAATTATGTTTTCCAGCCGATGGAGCGTTATAAATACTAATTTTGTGAAGTTGTTTTAAAAACTCAGAAAGTTCAAAAGCAATTATTTCTAAAGTTTTATCATCAAGTGAAAGTTGATTGGCGCTCCTTCCATCAATCCAAGAATAAATTGACCACGGCATTGGATAAATTTCAGAAGGTTTTCCAAATGCAATTGGATCAGGAATTTTTACCGATAAATTTTTTGCCAAAAAGGGCAGCCATTTTTGTTCGATTACAACTTTCGCGGCGTAGATTTCAGCGCTTGGCAAACGCACTAGCATATCATCACCAAGACGAAAAGTACGATTATCATGACCTTGAATTTCAACTGACTTAATTGGTAAGTGGGAATATTTTGGGAATTGCTTCTGAACTAATTTTTCTACTACATTTATATCAAATGGGTCTTTCATAGCTAAGTTAAAGTTTGCTGAAATTATTTATATGTTTTGCTTCGCTCAGATAGCTTTTTAGCTTACCGATTTCTTCTTTAGTTTTATTTTGCTTATTTTTTAGATGATGAATTTTTAAGTGACTTCTATTTCTAAGTTTTATTTCTCCCTTAGGAGTTATGATAACTCCGGTGATTTCTTTATTGTCGCTTGGTTCATAAATTTTGAACTTCTTTTTATTATAGTTTAAGCCATGATTTGTTATGGCATTCCTAGCTTCCCATGATGCCTTTATAGCTTTATCTCCAGATATAATTATATCATCTACCCACAAAGACATTTTACAGCCATAATCAATTACAATTTGGTCTATTTTATCAAACATTCTTTTGTTGGCGTAGTATGCCATTACCATACTCATCGGAGATCCGGTGGGTAAATAATTTTTAAATGTTAAAATTTTTGCCAAAGCTTTTGCTACTGAAGTGCTGCATTTCAAATCTTCATTAAAAAACTTGAAAATTGAGTCAAAAGTAACTGATGGAAAAAAACCTTTGAGATCAAGCTTAACAATATATTTATCGCTGTTTTCCAAATGGTACTTGGCATTGTCTGGACAACTCTTTCCTTTGATTCCAGAAAACAAATATTCTTTTGTTTGAATCGATGATAATAAAAAAGATAAGCGCTTGTGAATTCTATAAAGCCCTTCTTTATTATTTCCTTTCGGGGTTTGGCAGGATCTTTCTTTTATTGCAGCGATAGCAAATTTTTTGCCATTTGACATCTCTATCTTTTCTCGAATATTTTTATCATCCAACTCAGAATAATCTTTTACTTTTACCAGGCGATAATCTTTTACTTTTGATTCTATGAAGTTTCTTTCATTGGAGCTACTGATTCTTTCAAGAGTTGGAAGATCAATTCCAAGGATTTTAGATAATTTTTCTTTGCTTGAAAGTCTGTAAAAACAGGAACTTTGTAGAGGATATTTTTTGCTATCTTTTTTCATCTTCTTTGCAAATCCAATCAAGAAAGGCGATAGCTTTTTTGGCTAACAGTGATTTAGCTTTTTTCTTTAAGCTTTTTTTATCTTTATATTCTTCAGCGAACAACATTATTGAGGATAGAGGGATATCAAAAACCTCTGAGTATTTTTGCAAAACTTCTAGAGTAGGAATTTTGCTACCTGTTTCAATTTCTGAAATATAAGAACGGGAAAGAGCAAGGCTATCTGCTAACTCTGACTGAGTTTGATGATTGAAGATTCTGATGTGCTTTAATACTGATCCTAGCAACTTAACTGTCCTTAAAAATTGGAAAAATGAGCGGAAGTTTTTAACCAAAGAAATCTATAATTTTATTAACCATAACAACTAACTGTAAAAACAATTTTTAGAGTAGTTTTGTTTAATAATTTTTTCTTTAGTGGTCTTTGTTTTTTTCTATTTTTTGACATAATTTTAAAAAATAAAATTATGACACTAGGTGTGTCGTCCCGACTAAACAAAATGAATTAGTCGCTCTTTTCAACCTTATCATTTATTTAGTTACTCTCGGGGACGATCTGGCGGTAAAAACAAAAACCACTTCCACTTCATTTTCCAGATTCACATACAGATTAACATTACTAACAGCACTAATAGCTGAAACTAAGTCTTAGTATTTATCTATCTGATCTTCTGAACTATGCGCTCAGAAATAGGGGTAAGATACTCAATATAGTATCTCATGAATAAATTAATATTCATAAAACATGAGAGTTATCCACCTTTCACCTACAAAAGATTTTCATCACGATAAAATAGTTGTCAACAAAAAGTTGCTATTGGCGACATTTTCTAAAAATATTTAGATCGTTCATGAGGTAACGGAGATTATAAAAGTTCGAAAAACCAAAAAACCTCACTCGCCTACCAAGATGTATTTCGAACTAAATTGTGTGGAACCAGTAAAATCCAAAGAAGACACAAAATGATTGTGTCCTCTTGTTAAAAAAGTTCTCTAAATCTCCTGACAAGAGGTTACGAATTAAGCCAAGCAAAATAAGGCTTCAGAGTATTTTTTCTTTAAAAGTAATTTCAAATAATAACCAAGTGAGGTACGAACTTATGTTTTTTGTGTCATCTTGTATCTCAAAAGCATTGATTTTGCTATCTCTGTGACAAATTGACTGATTATTTTTAAAAAAATGAAGCGAGGAAAATGAAGAGGATGAAGGAATTTCACCGTTAAAATGGCAAAAAGTTCGTATTTTATGATATTTCTGTGAATGGTGGAGCTAACGAGAGTCGAACTCGTGACCTCTTGCATGCCATGCAAGCGCGCTACCAACTGCGCTATAGCCCCTGTCTAGATAATGCGATAAAAGCGGATTTTTATATACTCGAAAAATAACAAGCAACAGTCGGAAGCAAGATTTTATTTATCTCATGCTTGTTGGGCCCAGCGCTAACCTGGCGCTATCCATCTTAATTGGTTAATTGGAAAAGAATTTTAGCCCAATAATTCCTACAATAATCATCGTCAAAAAAATTGTGCTTAAAAGACTTAAAGCTTCATCAAAAAATATCGCCCCAATCATGACTGAACCAACAGCGCCAATGCCAGTCCACACCGGATAAGCAACGCTGATTGGAATAATTTTCACTGAAATTGCTAATAAAATCATGCTA
Source organism: uncultured Rhizobium sp. (assembly GCA_964502375.1). Classification (GTDB taxonomy): domain Bacteria; phylum Pseudomonadota; class Alphaproteobacteria; order Rickettsiales; family UBA1997; genus UBA2645. Next base: position 3,568 of record CAZCWN010000024.1, read on the forward strand.
ATCGCCAGAGTGATCACGAATAAAATAACTGGCAGAATTTTCGTGAAACCAGCGGATTGCTTTAAAAAATAAGCCCAAACAACTTCGAAAATTCCTGCTATTATAAGGGCGCTCCAGGCAAGGGTTGGGGACATGTTAATTTTATTAAATTAATTTGGTTTTGTAGTGTTAGATTTGTAACTCTTCTGGCACGAATATAAAAATGCGAGCCAAATTTAGTAAAATAAAATCATACCATTGACGAAAGGCCTAGAACAAAATCGCTATTAAGATAAAAGAAGAGGTGGCAGCTAGAATCTTTAAATTCATAACTAATGGCACTGTGCAAAATAGTAAAATTGAGGGTGCGTTAATAATCGTAATTGATAAAGGTGCCAAATAATAATCTTTGATTGAAAAGTTGGGCGGTGAAAAATAGTTTTATTCTCCTGCTTTTATTAATCCTGTCTAGAAATCCCAATGTCCGAGCAAATTAAAATAACTTTTCCTGATGGTAATTCGCGTGATTTTTTGCGCGGTGTAACTGGTGCCGAAATTGCTAAATCAATCTCAATTTCTTTGGCCAAATCTGCCTTGGCGACCCGCGTCAATGGCGAGCTGTGCGATTTATCACGAAAAATTGATAATGATGCAAAAATTGAAATTATTACGCCAAAAAGTGGTAAGGATGCTTTGGAAATAATTCGCCATGATGCTGCTCATATTATGGCAGAAGCGGTGAAAGAGTTATTCCCCGAAACCCAGGTTACCATTGGGCCTGCAATTGAAAATGGCTTCTATTATGATTTTGCCCGCAAAACCCCTTTCGCTTTAGAAGATTTGGAAAAAATCGAAAATAAAATGCGTGAAATTGTGAAGCGGGATGAAGCTTTGGTGCGCGAGGTCTGGAAGCGTGATGAAGCCGTAAAATTATTTCAGTCAATTGGCGAAAAATATAAGGCTGAAATTATTGCCGCGATCCCTGCGAATGAAGATATATCACTTTATCGCCAAGGAAATTTTATTGACCTTTGTCGCGGCCCGCATGCACCTTCAACCAGCCATATTAAGCATTTTAAATTAATGAAATTAGCTGGGGCCTATTGGCGTGGTGATTCTAAAAATGAAATGCTTCAACGCATTTATGGAACGGCCTGGGAAAGCGAAGAATCGCTGAAGAATTATCTGCATGTTTTGGAAGAGGCAGCTAAGAGAGATCATCGAAAAATTGGCCGCGAATTAGATTTATTCCATACGCAAGAAGAGGCTGTCGGCTCAGTATTTTGGCACCCTAAGGGCTGGGCAATTTTCCGCGAAATAGAAAATTACATTCGCCACAAATTAGAGCAAAATGGCTATGTGGAAGTAAAAACGCCGCAATTAGTTGATAAAATTTTGTGGGAAAAATCCGGCCATTGGGAGAAATTTCGTGAAAATATGTTTATGGCTGAGAGTGAAGAAAGAACTCTTGCCGTCAAGCCGATGAACTGCCCGTGCCATGTGCAAATTTTTAATCAAGAGCTTAAATCTTATCGTCAATTGCCGTTGCGTATGGCCGAATTTGGTTCATGCCATCGTAATGAGTCATCGGGCTCGCTGCATGGAATCATGCGCGTCCGCGCTTTCACGCAGGATGATGCGCATATTTTTTGCGAAGAAAATCAAATCAACGCTGAAACCATCGCCTTTTGTGAATTGTTAAAAAATGTTTACAGCGATTTTGGTTTCTTTGATGTGAAAGTAAAATTTTCAACACGCCCGGAAAAACGCGCTGGCGACGACGCCACGTGGGATAAGGCGGAAAGGGCTCTTGAAAATGCGGTAAAAGCTGCTGGTTTGAATTATGAAATTAACCCAGGCGAGGGTGCTTTTTATGGCCCAAAACTTGAATTTACTCTAATTGATGCTCTAAAGCGCGAATGGCAATGCGGAACTTTGCAAGTTGATTTTATTTTGCCAGAAAGGCTTGATGCTAGCTATGTGGCCACTGATGGTTCTAAGAAGCGCCCGGTTATGCTGCATCGCGCAATTTTAGGAAGCTTTGAAAGATTTATTGGAATTCTAATCGAGAATTATGCCGGAAAATTTCCATTATGGTTGGCACCAGTGCAGATGGTTGTAGCTACAATTACCAATGATTCTGATGATTATGCCAAAAGTGTTTTGGAAAAATTAAAACGCTGTGGATTTAGAGCTGAAGCGGATTTAGATGCGCAGAAAATTTCTTATAAAATTCGTGAACATTCTTTGAAAAAGGTTCCGTATATTTTGGCAATTGGGAAAAAAGAAGCAGAAGCAGGAGCCGTGTCAGTAAGAAAATTTGGTGAAGAACATCAAAAAGTTATGAGTGTTGAGGATTTTATTGAAATGGCAAAGGTTCAGATTGCTGATAAGAGATAAATTTGATTAATTGTAGTGATGAAATTTCTAAAAAATCTCGGCACTTACCTAATCGCTCCCGCCCTGTCTCTATTGCTTTTTGTGCTGTTATTTCAATTGTGGGAAGTTGATTTAAGGCAGCCAATTTTAGTTTATGGAGGCGATAATTTTTTTATAGTTTTTATAGTAAAAACCATCATTAATTTTAGTTGGTTTTTCTCTAATGATGCTGTCGGCTGGCCGCATTTTAACGGCACTTTTTTGATGCATGATTTTCCAATCCATGCCGATATTTTTCATTTGCTAATCATCAAATTTTTCTCTCTTTTTTCCTCCAATCCATATTTAGTCTTAAACTGCTTTTTTATCTCAACCTTTGCTCTAATTGCGCTCACGGCTTTTGTGGCTTTACGAAGCATTTCAATCAGTGTTTTTACAGCCAGTTTAGTAGCAGTATTATATACTTTTTCTCCTTATCATTTTGCTCGCGGCACCTATCACGCATTTTTATCTAACTATGCAATAATTCCCCTGCTTATAATGGTGGCGTTGTGGATTGTTAATGGGAAAGTTCAAGCACTTAAAAGTAATGATAAAGGCATGCTTTACCTGGCCCCAAACAGGTTTTTTCTTTTAAGCATTTTAATCGCAATCTTCTCGGTATTTAATGGCATTTATTACGCTTTTTATGGTGCGCTGATTTTTATTTTTGCCTGGTTTTTGCGCGGTTTCAAAGAGAAGAATTTTTTTGATCGTCGAATTTTTAGTCTGTTATTTTTGTTAACTTTTATAACTATAACAGCACTTTTGATTTACATTCCTTCGCTACTTTATTGGTTTCATAATGGCCCAAATCTTAAAGCTTTCCCGCGTAGTTTATATGGAAGTGAATTTTTTGCCCTCAGGCCTGTAAATTTATTGCTACCTGTGGCCAATCATTATTTTGAAACTTTTGCTAATTTTAAAAAATTATTTTTGCCTTTTAGTAATGATGAGGCAAGAGCCTCAAGCCTTGGGGTCCTTGGTTCTGCTGGCTTTGTCTTTTTGTTGTTATGGTTGTTAATGAAAATTTATGATGGCGAGGGTTCTTTATTTCAACGAATGGTGAAAAAAAATTCGTTGAAAAAAAATGAGCAAATTTTGATTAATGATTTAGCAGGATTAAATTTTTTATCGCTTTTATTTGCTACGGCTGGCGGCTTGGTAATGCTGGTTGCAGCCTTCTTTCCTTTGCTTAGAAGCCATGCTCGATTTTCAATTTTTATCAGCTTCTTTTCTCTGATTTTAGTGGCAATTATTTTTGACAAAATCATTGAGAAAAAAATTTTTGGCAAAAAGTTTTTTGCTCAGATTTTAGTTTTATTAATTACAGTTTTAGCCTTATTCGATCAGGTAGGAAGGGTTTCTGCGAGCAGTTTACAAAGTGCAGAATTAAAAGATAAATTTGCTCTTGAGCGTAATTTTGTGGCAAGAATTGAACAAATTATGCCAAAAAATTCGCTGATATTTACTATGCCGGTTACTTTTTTTCCGGAAGATTATTATGATTTACTTGCCGGCTATTTATATTCTTCAAACTTACGCTGGTCTTACCCAGCCATTGTAGGGCGCAGCAGCTATGTATGGCAGAAAGAAGTTAGTGAATTAGATGTAAAAAATTTTATTTCTGAGCTGAAAAAAAATGATTTCGCCGGCCTTTATTTGGATCGCAATATTTATATTATAAAATATGGAAAAGAGAGGCTGCAGGCTTTTGAAGCGCAATTAAAATCCATCTTAAAAGCTCCGCTAATAACTTCAGAAGATGCAAGATTAATTTTCTTTAGGCTTTAATTGAGCTACGCACAGTAGGGATAGACCAAATGGCAGGTTACAATTTTTTTTGAGTAAAAATTTTTCGGAAGCAAAAATTTTGGTGAGAATTTTATTTAGAAAATTCGGCAAATTTTTTTCTGAGCTTAATTTTTTTTTCGGTATAATTTTCATTATCAAGCGAGCAAAAAAAGCTAAAGGGAAAAGAAAAAAATTGAAATAAGTGATCCTAACAATTTGCAAATCGGCGGCTGAAATTAGTTCCTTTAGACCAGATAAATTATAGCGGCGAACGTGATGGAGCTTGACGTCATGGGTGCTCCATAAAAATTGAAAGGCTGGAACAGTTAAAATAATTTTTCCATTTGGTTTAAGAAATTTTTTTATTGCGATGAGCGATAAAAGGTCATTCTCCACATGCTCTAAGACATCAAAAAGGCAAATGAGATCAAAGCTTTGAGCTTGCAAATTCAAGGAGTTTGGTAATTCCCCTTTAATCAAATTAATTTGATTACCAAAACGCTCAAAAATTTTTTTTCTAGCAAAATCATCAGGCTCGATGGCGCTTACTCTACCATGCTTTGAAAGCATTTCCAAATTGCCTCCAGTTCCTGCGCCAATTTCTAAAATTTCTGATTTGGAGGAAGAAAAATCTTCTATAAGCGAATCTAAAATTTCTTTGCGCGCCACAAACCACCAATTATGGCGCTCAATCTCATACATCTGCTGGTAGGCGGAGGGCTCCATTATTGTTTTTTTATTATTTCACGAATGAGATAAGTAGGGCGTTTTTTTACTTCCATGTAAACACGGCCTAAATATTCGCCGATAATTCCAATGCCCATAATTTGAATGCCGCCAAGAAATAAAATGGCAACAATCAGTGAGCTATAGCCGGGCACTTTAACGCCAAAAAATAGTGTGAGGCTGATAATATAAATAGCATAAATAAAAGAGAGGGCTGCGATTATAAAGCCGATATAGGTCCAAATTCTAAGGGGCAAGGTGCTGAAGCTGGTTATACCTTCAATTGCAAAGTTCCATAATTTCCAGCCGGAAAAGCGTGAAGATCCTGTAGGTCGTTCTTTTCTGTTATAATAAACATAATCTGATTTAGCGCCGACCCATGAAAACAAACCCTTCATAAAGCGTTGTCTTTCCGGTAAGTTTTTTAATTGTTCGATTATTTTTTTATCAATCAGCCTACAATCACCAGCGTTTTTAGGGATTTTTATATCAGCAAAAAGATTATAAAAATAATAAAAAAACTCAGCGGTTTTACGTTTGAAAAAATTATCTGAACTACGATCTTGCCTTATTCCAACAACAGCTTCGAAGCCTTCCTCCCATTTTTGCAAAAATTGAGGAATTAACAAAAAAGGATCCTGGAGATCAAAGTCAACTATGATCGCGGCGTCACCACTGGCCTGGTTTAAACCTGCGGTCATAGCCATTTCTTTGCCAAAGTTACGGCTTAAATCGATAATACAAAGGCGTGAGTCTTTTTCGCTGTGGGTTTTTAGCTTGCGAAGTGTGGCGTCAGTGCTGCCATCATTTACTATGATGATCTCGAATTGGTATTCAGTGATTTGGTCTAGAGTTAAAAAAAGCTCGCTGAAAAATTTTTCCACCATCCATTCTTCATTATAGCAAGGTGAAATTATGGAAATTTTTTTCATCATTAGTTTCTTACTTGAGCCTTAGAAGCTTCTTCAATAGCCAAACCAATATCAAACATAGTTTGCTCATCAAAATGATTGGCGATTATTTGTAATCCAAGCGGCAGGCCATCAGCATCAAAGCCAGCAGGGACGGACATGGCAGGCAGTCCAGCCAGATTTGCTGGAATAGTGAATACGTCATTTAGATACATTTTAACTGGATCGGCATTTCCGATTTCTTTTGAAAAATTAACCGGGAAGGCGGCATTTGGTGTTGTTGGAGTTAAGATGGCATCAACTTTTTTGAAAGCCTCACGGAAGTCTTGCAAAATAAGGTTGCGCACCTTCTGGGCTTTTTTGTAGTAAGCATCAAAATATCCGGCAGAAAGCACATAAGTTCCAGTTAAGATTCTTCTTTTTACCTCATTACCAAAGCCCTGAGCACGGCTTTTTTCATACATTTCTTCGAGAGACAAATTTTCTCCTTCTGCTCTAAATCCATAGCGGACGCCATCAAAGCGGGCCAGGTTTGAGGAGCATTCAGCTGAAGCAAGTATATAATAAACGGCGGGCGCATATTTAGTGTGAGGCAGGGAAATCTCTATCAATTCGGCACCACGTTTTTTTAAAATTTCTTTTCCTGCGGCCCACAGCTGATCAATTTCTTTGGGCATACCATCAATATGATATTCTTTGGCGATGCCAATTTTTTTGCCTTTAACATTTGAATTTAAAAGCTTTTCAAAGGCCGGCAAGGCGATATCAGCGCTGGTTGAATCTTTTTCATCAAAGCCAGAAATAATGCGTTGTAAAAGTGCTGCATCATAAACATCTTTGGCAAAAATTCCTGCTTGATCAAGAGAGCTGGCAAAGGCCACCATGCCAAAGCGCGATGAGCGCCCATAAGTTGGTTTTATACCAACAGTGTTAGTAAAAGAGGCCGGTTGTCTGATTGATCCGCCTGTATCAGAGCCGGTGGCACCAGCGCAAAGATCGGCGGCAACAGCGGCGGCACTTCCTCCGGAGCTTCCACCGGGAACTAAATCTTCAGCAGAATTTTTCTTTTTATAGGGATTAATCACTGGCCCAAAAAAGCTGGTGGTGTTTGAGGATCCCATGGCAAATTCATCCATATTTAACTTGCCAAGCGTTACTGAGCCTGCATCAAGAAGTTTTTGCGTAACGGTTGATTCGTAAGTGGGAACGAAATCAGCTAGCATTTTTGATCCACAAGTGGTGCGAATATTTTTGGTGCAGAAAAGATCTTTAATACCAAGAGGAATTCCTTCTAGCTCGCCCATTTTGCCAGCGGCAATTTTTTCGTCGGACTTTTTAGCTTGTTGCAAAGCTTCGTCAAAAGATTCAGTAATGAAGGCATTAAGATGGCGATTTACTTCGATGTTTTTGATATATGCTGAAGTAACTTCAGTAGCAGAAAATTTCTTTGCTTTCAGGCCATCCAAAGTTTGGCCGATAGTGAGTTTGGTTAGCTCGGACATAGATTATTGTTTTGTGCTTAAGGTTAGGAATTAGTTATTTTGCTTTATCGATTAATTCGAATAATTCTGTTTTAGTGAGAAGTTCGCTGGTAAGTAGGCCAGTCTTAGCATTAGGGCCATAAACTGCGTTAAATGGAATGGCAAAACGGTTATGTTTATGGAGAAATTTCATGATTTCTTCATCGGGTTTTGTGATATCGCCGCGCATGGCAATAATGTCGCCGCCTTTTAGTTTTTCCATAACTTCTTTATCATGAAAAACTCTGATTTTGTTGAATTTGCAGGTCAGACACCAGTCAGCTGTGATATCAACCACCACCACTTTTCCTTTCATTACTTGCCGATAAATTTCCATCTCATCAAAAGCAATCCACATACTTTCCTGCGCTTGTTCTTTGCTAATGCTATATTGTTGTAGAGTAGGCGGCACAAAAAACATTCCCGCAATAAGAAGAGAAATGGCAACGCGACGTAAAAAATTAGATTTGATTTTGAAAGCGCTAAGGATGGCAATAGAAATAACCGCAGCAGTAAAGGCGGGAAGGGAGCCGATATTATGGGAAAGAATATAAATCAACCAAATAACTGTAGCCGCTAAAAGCCCTGCCATTAGCTGTTTTACTTGCACCATCCACATTCCCGGTTTTGGTAAAACGCTAATTAATCGGGGAGAAATAATCAGTAAAAAATAAGGCAAAGCAAAGCCAACGCCGATGAATAAAAATATCAAAAAGATAATTGGAAATTCCTGAGTTAGAGCAAAAGAAATTGCCGAGCCAAGAAAGGGAGCAGAGCAAGGAGTGGCAAGCAACACGGCTAAAATTCCAGAAAGAAAATTGGGTATAAAAATATTTTTTCTTTCTTCCGATTTGGAAATTTTTTTGTTCAAAATAGTTGCTAAAAATTCGCTGAAAGTAATTTCAAAAAGCCCAATCAAACTAGCGATAAATAAGGTTAAAATTACGATTAGAAAAGTTATAAAAGCGGGGTTTTGGAATTGTAGCCCCCAACCTATAGAATTGCCCGTAATCTTAATCATTGCTGCCAAAAGTGAAAAAATTACGAAGCAAGATAAGATGCCAATTATAGTGGAAAAAAAAGCAAAACGGAGGCGCGAAATTTCAGCGCTACTATGGTTGATTACCGAAATTAATTTTATTGATAAAACCGGTAAAACACAGGGCATAATGTTTAAAATTGCGCCACCGATAATAGCAAAAATAATGGTTGAGATTAAAGCTTTATATTTGAGAAAACTTTCAGGTGGCACCGCTTCTGCTTTGGCTAGCGGCTGTTCTTTAATGATTTTTTTTGGGAAAAATTCTTGGATTTTTTGTAAGGCGGAAAAATCAGTCTCGGAGGAAATGGGCAGTGCAAAGTTTTCTGTAGCAAAAATACAAATATCTTTGCATAGCCCATAATTTATTTTAAGAGCTAGCTCTTTTAACTCCCTCCCTTGTCCGGCACTGATTTCAAGTGGTAGTATGACATGTTTTTTATAAGAGGAAAACCTAAGAAATTCAGAGCCAATTTTTTCTTCTTCAATTTCAGCTTGAGGCCAGGAGATTTCATACTGGAGGCCGTTGCTTGCTCCTTCAAAATGAACTTCAGGGGGGAAACCGATTCCCTGCGAACCATGCCCATAAATTTTCCAACCATTGACAATTTCAAATTCTACGCCCGCGATTAATTTTTTCTCGCCTTTTTCATCTTCATAGAAACTGGTCAGAAGCCTGGTTTTGGCGCCTTTGCTTTCATTTTCTTTCCATTCGCTAATGGCAGAGTGGGCATTGCTAATCAATAAAAAAAACAAGGCACAAATCAGTATTGGTATTTTTTTCATGTAAGAAATTAAAAATGGTAGGAGAATTCGAAAACGGATTCTAAACAAAACTTAGATTGAAAAACTAGATTTAGTAAACTAGTTTAGCGCGGTTTTGCTGATTGTTTAGACTCTGGCTTAAAAGCTAACTTAACTCCTTCAATTTTTAAAATGAACTCTCAAATTCATTCAAAAACTAGCCCATTTGAAACGCTTCACGTTAACTCAAAAAAAGTTTCTTGCGATGGAGGAAAGGGCGCGCTTGGGCATCCGCTGGTCTATCTTAATATGGGGCAAAATGATTTTGTGGTTTGCCCATATTGCAGCAAATATTTCACCATAAAAGATAAAGCCTCCCACATGTCTGACACTAACAAGCCAATCAAAAAATAAATAAATGAACATAGCTAAAAGCCAGGGTAGCCGCGCTAATACTGCGATTATTGGGTTGCAATGGGGTGATGAAGGCAAAGGAAAAATCGTTGATTTTTTGGCCGATAAATTTGCCGCTGTGGTGCGCTTTCAAGGTGGACACAATGCTGGCCATACTATTAAAGTTGGCGATAAAACTTATAAGCTGAATTTGCTTCCCTCTGGTTCAATTCGCGGAAAATTTTCCGTAATTGGAAGCGGCGTGGTTGTTGATCCAATCGCCCTTTTTTCTGAAATCGAAAAAATTGAAGAAGCCGGTATAAAAATTACTCCGGAAAATTTAGCCGTTGCTGAAAATGTTTGTTTAATTTTGTCAATTCACCGCGAGCTGGATCAACTTTTGGAAGCAAAAAAAGGTGAGAAAAAAATTGGTACCACAGGGCGCGGCATTGGTCCGGCATATGAAGATAAAGCAGGGCGTAGAGCTCTTCGCATTTGTGATTTGGTTGATGAAAAAATTCTCAAAGAAAGAATAGAAAATCTGCTCTTTTACCACAATCTTCTGCGCCAAAGTTTGGGTGTAGAAATTATCACAGTAGAACAAATTATTGCTGAATTACAACCGGTGCGTGACCGCTTGCTTGCTTATTCCAAGCCAGCTTCTGAAATTGCTCAAAAGCTTTCTTTATGTGGTGATGTGATGTTTGAAGGTGCGCAAGGTGCTCTTCTGGACGTATCTTACGGCACTTTCCCTTTTGTTACTTCCAGCAACACCATGGCTGGGCAAATTACACTTGGCTCATGCCTTGGGGTTGCTGATTTACACAAAACCATCGGTGTTCTAAAAGCTTATACAACCCGCGTTGGCTCAGGCCCTTTTCCAACTGAGCTCAATGATGAAATCGGAAATTTTTTGCGCGTTGAAGGCAATGAGGTAGGCACGGTAACGGGCCGGGATAGGCGCTGCGGGTGGTTCGATGCCGTTTTGGTTCGCCAAGCGATTCAACTTTGTTCAGTAAAAGAGGTGGCTCTAACCAAGCTTGATGTGCTTGATAAACTTGCAAAAATCAAAATTTGTGTCGGTTATAAAATTGATGATAAGCCATATGATTACTTGCCGCAAGCCATTCATCTGTGGGAAAAAATTGAACCGATTTACGAAGAAATTTCCGGTTGGCAACAAAGCACAGTAGGAGCAAAATCATTGGCTGATTTGCCACAAAAGGCGCGTGATTACATTAAAAGAATTGAAGATTTATGCTCAGTTAAAGCAAGCATAATCTCAACTGGCCCTAAGCGCGAAGAAACTATCATTGTTTAAAATGGAAAAGCCTCATAAGAAAAAACCGACTGTGATGCAAATCCTGCCGGCCCTAGAAAGCGGTGGTGTGGAAAGAGGAGCAGTAGATATTGCTAAAGCGCTACAAAAAAATGGTTTTGAACCAATAGTAGTTTCCGCCGGTGGGGTTTTAACTTACCAATTGCGCGAATCAAACATCACCCACATTCAACTGCCAGTTAGTTCAAAGAATCCGCTGACCATATTTCGCAATATCAATAAAATTGCCAAAATTATACAAGAGCGCGCGGTGGATATCGTCCATGTTAGGTCAAGAGCGCCAATGCTTAGTGCCTATTTTGCCTGTAAAAAAACTGGGGCTAAGCTTGTTTCCACAATTCATGGAACTTACTCGTTAAATTTTTTAGGATGGAAAGTTTTTTCGCTGAAGAAAATTTATAATTCCATGATGCTAAAAGCTGATCAAATCATTGTGGTTTCTGACTTCATTAGGGATTATATAATACAAAATTACCATAATGAGAAGGAGCCAGTTGCAGTGGAAAAAATCACGGTAATCCAGCGCGGCGCTGATCTTAATTATTTTGATCCCAAAAAGGTGTCTGAAAATCGCATTATCGATTTAATCAGCAAATGGCGTATGCCTGAAGATAAAAAAATAATTTTGATGCCAGCACGCTTCACTGCTTGGAAGGGGCATGAGTTTTTACTTTCAGCTTTAACGAAAGTTAAAAATGATTTTTTTTGCATTATGCTTGGCTCTGATCATGGCCACAAAGCCTTCAGAGAGAGAATCGAGCAAAAAATCATCGAAGAAAATCTAGCCGGCAAAGTTAAAATTCTTGGATTGTGTAAAGACATGCCTGCTGCTTATGCTGTCTCACATTTGGTTGTTTGCCCTAGCATTAGGCCTGAAGCATTTGGTCGTGTTGCAATTGAAGCGCAAGCGTCGGAAAAAATTATTATCGCAACAAAAATTGGCGGTTCTCTTGAAACTATAATCGATGGTAAAACAGGATTTTTGGTTGATGTGGGGGATGTGGATGGCCTTGCAGCCTTAATTGACAGGGTTTTAAGTATGAGCAAAAAAGAATCGGACATTATTGGAAGCGAGGCACGCAAGCATATAGAAATGAATTTCTCCAACGACAAAATGTGCGAAGAGACGATTAAAATTTACCGAAAAATTCTTTCCTAATGAAAAAATCCGCCTTTTCGCTGATTGAGCTTTCTATTGTAATTATAATAATTGCTATCGCAATTGCGAGCACTGTAGGCGCTAGTAGGGCGATTCTTAACTCAAAATTAAGAACGGCGCAATCACAAATCGGGGCTTCTTCTATTGCCTCAATTCCTGGCCTAAAAGTTTGGCTTGAACCCGTAATGGATGGCTCATTCACTAATGCAAGCAACAGTACCTATGTTCAGAACGGCGACAAAATCAAAAGTTGGAATGATTATAATCCAGAAAGCGTTTTTAAAGTTAATCCATCGCAAAGCACCTCAACTTATCAACCAACTTATGTGAGTAATGGCATCAATAATTTGCCATCTTTGCAATTTAATAATTCAGAATTTTTGAGTTCACTTCCAGCTTCTGGTGGAGTGGTACCGCTTTCATTTGGTAATGATAGTTTAACATTTGTTGCCGTATTTAAGCGCACTGCTTTAGCAGATCAGGTGATTTTTGAACAGAATGCAACTTCAGTGGCGGCTGGCCAGCGGGCTTCTATGTTCTTATCCGGCACCTCTCCTTACAATATTGGCTTTGTTGGCGAAAGTAATGATTTTATGGCAACATCATCACTTTCTTATGCCAGTCAAGGCTCCGCTTATATTGCGGTTATAACGGTGAATAATAGTGGTGCGGTGGCCACTTACCTTAACACTACTACTAGCCCTTCAGGCAGCACAGGCACTATTAGTTCAGCAACGGAAAATGTTGCTGAGGGAGGATTTTATGTTGCAGTGAAAGGAAGCAATTCTTTGCAGAAGTTTAGTGGCCTTATTTCAGAAATAATGGTTTTTGATCGTGCGGTTTCTAGCTCAGAGCTCAGCGAAATTATGACTTATCTATCTAAGAAATATAATATCGTTCTAGTTTAAAAACGGCGCTTAAACACTTCTATAACATCTCCTTCAAATTCTCTAACTTCGCTTACTTCCAAATTACGCACTGCTTGGTTGATGCTTGAAATATCTAGAGCACCAATTGCCGCGATTCCATCATTTCCAATTATCATTCGGCTTCTAATCCAGATTAATTCATCAACTAAATTCTCTTGCAAAAAATTTGCGACCACAGTTTGTCCACCTTCGACTAAAATAGAATTTATGCCTTCTTGTGTTAAGGCTGGCAATGCTTGGCTCAAATCAACCTGGCCATTTTTTTCTGGGCAAACAATTATTTTTATATCCTCATTTTCTAACTTTTGGGAATTTTTATTGGTTAGAATTATTGTCGGAATTTTCTTCGCTGTCTGAAAAATTTTGAGGTTGGGATCAAAATTCAAATTGCTCGATATAATAACTCTTTTTAGGAAAGAATCTTCTAAGCCCGGCAGGCGACAATCAAGGGTTGGATTATCTTTTTTTACAGTGTTCGCCCCAACTAAAATTGCATCATTGATGGAGCGCAAATAGTGAGAAAAAAGGCGCGCCTTTTCACCAGTGATCCATTTGCTCTCAAAATTTTTAGTGGCAATTTTTCCATCCAAACTAGTGGCAAGTTTCAGAGTTATGTAGGGCAGGCCAGTTGTTTTTGCCTTGAAAAAACCTTTATTTATTTGCTTTGCCCCTTTTTCCATAATGCCAGCAATCGTCTCGATGCCAGCCTGGCGCAGCTTCGCAATAGCTTGGCCATTTACTCTTTCATCTGGATCCTGGGCAGCGATTACTACTTTCTTTGGCTGATATTTTATAATTTTGTCAACACAAGGCGGTGTTACACCGAAGTGAGAGCAGGGCTCAAGCGTAACGTAAAATATTGAACCTTTTAAAATCTCTGCGGCATTTTCTCGTTTAAGAGCATTATTTATAGCTATTTCTTCAGCATGTGGGCGACCGCTTTTTGCGGTTACACCACTTGCAATAATTTCGTCATCTTTAACTATTATACAGGCTACAACCGGGTTGGGAGCAGTTAAACCAAGGTTTTTCTTAGATAAATTCAATGCGTAGGCAATAAAACTCTGATCGGATTTTTGCTGCATGATTAGAAACTATTTTAGATTTTTGTATTAAATGGGCTTGAACAGATTATAAAGAAAATTATCTTGCTATATCCTTTTCTCAATTTGAAAGCATGTTCTTAGAATGAAGCAAAAAAATTCACTCCAACAACTTTTTCTGGTCTGTTTTGCGTTTATTTGTTTTTTATATGTTTGTTCATGCAAAACAGAGGAACCTTCTCCTTTTGATAAAGCAGGTTTTACCACTAACCAAATGCCCCGCGAACAGCCTTACACCCACTACCCACAACAACCTTACGCTGCACCGTACTATCAACCAAATTCAACCACCTATAGCAACCCATATGCTCAGTATCCGCAGCAAAATTATTATCCTTATTACGACGCTGATTACCATTATGTCCCGCCTTACAATTATAGAAATATTGAGCCATATTATGGCTCCTCTGGCTCGGACGTTAAACAATAAATTTCCTTTTGTTGCAAGAGTAGGAAAAATTTTTATAAATATTTCTAGGGCTTTCTGTTTTGCTTTTGTTTTTTCCTGTAGTTCGGACCCTTATCTTTATGATGATATTGGTTTTGAGAAAGGTAGACAGCCTTCCGGAGGGTTATCTAAAGACTCGCCAACAAGAAGCCCGCCTGATTATTATAATCGCCAGCAATATGCCCCACAGCAATATTACCCTGCTCAGTCTCAGCAATATGTAACGCAAGCTCAGGTTCCCTATGCAGTTCCCCAAACTATGTCACCTCAGCAATATTATTATGCCCAGCCTGCATATGCTCAACCAGCTTACCCCCAGCCTATTCCTGGTTCGCGTTTTTATTCCAATCCTTATGCTTTGCCACCTTCAAACTATTATCCTTATTATGATGCAGACCAATATTACGTTCCACCTTATTACCAAAATAATATCGAACCTCAAACCAATAGGAATGCAGGTAGTCTAGGATCTTTTTAACTAACTTTAAATAAAACGAACTATGTCAGAAATTATCATTTATACTAAAGACAGTTGCCCATACTGCGAAAGAGCCAAAACGCTTCTGAAAAAAAAGGGTGTTACTTATACCGAACTCAAAATCACTGATGATAAAACTAGGGAAGAGATGATTGAAAGATCGGGTGGCCGCATGACGGTTCCACAAATTTTTATCAATGATAAACATATAGGTGGCTGTGATGATCTTTATGCTCTCGATGCCGAAGGCGGCCTTGATGATCTTCTTAAGTAAATAAATTTTTTTCTCCCCCTTGTAAGGTTGCAAAACTTAACTAAGTTAAGCGCGTTTAATTTTTACCAACTCACAGATATTCAACGTGCGAAAGTTTTTAGATCGCCGCACGCTAGAATATAAAACTACATAAAAACTCTGTTAAGCATGTTAACGGCGTTTTCTTTTTAACTTAAAAACAATCTAAAACATGAAAGTTAGACCTTTACATGACCGCGTTCTTGTTGAGCGCTCCGAAGCCGAAAGCAAAACTGCTGGCGGCATTATTATCCCAGATAACGCAAAAGAAAAACCAGCTGAAGGCAAAATTGTTGCCGTTGGCGAAGGTGCTAGGGATGAAAACGGCAAAAGAATTCCGCTTGATGTAAAAAAGGGCGACCGCGTTCTTTTTGCAAAATGGGGCGGAACTGAAGTCAAGGTTGATGGCAAAGAGCTAGTCATCATGAAAGAGTCAGACATTCTGGCTATTGTCGAATAATCATAATAATTTTTTTACGGAGTAAAAATGACAGCAAAAGAAATCTTATTTGGCGTTGACGCGCGCACAAAAATTGTGGAAGGCGTTAATATTATCGCTAATGCGGTAAAAGTTACATTAGGGCCAAAAGGTCGCAATGTGGTTATCGAAAAATCTTTCGGCGCACCGCGCATCACTAAGGATGGCGTTACTGTGGCAAAAGAAATAGAACTTGCCGACAAATATCAAAATTTGGGTGCGCAAATGATTAGAGAAGTTGCCTCTAAAACTAACGATATCGCTGGTGACGGCACCACAACTTCCACTGTTCTTGCTCAATCAATTGTGTGCGAAGGCGTGAAATCAGTTGCTGCTGGAATTAATCCAATGGATTTGAAGCGCGGTATTGATCTTGCTGTTGAAGCCCTTATCGCTGAACTTGGCAAAATGAGTAAAAAAATTAGTGGCAAAAATGAAATCGCTCAAGTTGCTACAATTTCTGCTAATGGTGATGCTGAAATCGGCAATAAAATTGCTGAAGCTGTACAAAAAGTTGGCCCAGACAGCCCAATCACTGTTGAAGAAGCAAAAGGCTTGGAATTCGAAGTTAATGTGGTTGAAGGAATGAATTTTGACCGAGGTTATCTTTCTCCTTATTTCATCACTAATGGCGAAAAAATGACGGTTGAAATGGAAAACCCGCTCATTTTGTTGTTCGAGAAAAAAATCTCTAATCTTCAACCAATGGTTCCATTGCTTGAGGCTGTAGTACAATCAGGCCGCCCACTTTTAATTATTGCTGAAGATGTTGAAGGCGAAGCTCTTGCTGCTTTGGTAGTAAATAAATTGCGTGGTGGTTTGAAAGTTGCTGCTGTGAAAGCTCCAGGTTTTGGCGATAGAAGAAAAGCCATTATGGAAGATATCGCAGTTCTAACTGGCGGCCAATTGATCTCGGAAGATCTAGGCATGAAGCTTGAAGATGTGAATGTTAAACAACTTGGCCAAGCTAAAAAAATTATTGTCGACAAAGAAAATACTACCATTGTTGATGGCGCTGGCAAATCTGCTGATGTGAAGGCTCGTTGTGCTTCAATCAAAGCGCAAATCGAAGAAACAACTTCTGATTATGACCGCGAAAAACTACAAGAAAGATTAGCAAAACTTTCTGGTGGCGTAGCCATTATCAAAGTTGGCGGAACTACTGAAGTAGAAGTGAAAGAAAAGAAAGATCGCGTTGATGATGCTTTGGCAGCCACTCGTGCTGCAATGCAAGAAGGCATTGTTGCTGGCGGTGGATCTGCTCTAATCTTTGCTGGCCGTACTCTTGATAAAATCAAAGGCGCCAATGAAGATCAAAATGTTGGCGTTAATATTATCCGCAAAGTTGTTCAAGCTCCAATCCGCCAAATTGCTGAAAACGCTGGCTTTGACGGCGCCGTTGTAGCTAACGAAGTATTGTCAAAAGGTGAGGCTTCTTATGGTTATGATGCTCAGAACAATAAATATGGTGATATGTTTAAAGCCGGTATAGTTGATCCAACTAAAGTGGTTAGAACTGCTTTACAAGACGCTGCTTCAATTGCTGGATTGTTAATCACAACCGAAGCTGCTATCATCGAGAAAAAAGATGAATCAGCAGCTCATGGTGCTCATGCTCCAATGGGTGGCGGCATGCCTGGAATGGGATTCTAAGAAGCTCTTAAGGCAAAAATCTAAACCGAGAAATTAAAACCTCGGCCCTAAATCCATCTAGTCTTATGCAGACAGGTTCAGCATAGCTAGATGGATTATAAAATAGGGCCGAGGTTTTTTAGTTTTATTAAACCAAAAAATTCAAACTAACATGAAGCCAATAACTCAGAGTCATATATTAGGAGCCTGTTGCAAATCCCCTAACCGAACTGATTTAAATTTCCTTATATT
>CAZCWN010000025.1:0-20998 GCA_964502375.1 uncultured Rhizobium sp.
TAGAGATCATAATTCAGTTAAATAAAATTACAACTCGTGACGACAGTATCTAGGAATAGAATCATCAAAGATTTTGGGAGATAATAATTTTTTCCTCCATCTTGGTAATTTTTTAAGAGCGTTGACGCCACCAAATGGGGGACAAATAATAACCACAGAGAATTCCATATTACCCAATAATCCAACAGAAAGGGATAGTGTGAGAAATAGAGGTGTATATGGGCCAGAAACTTGTTACCTAAAATTAGGCCAAGTCTTAGTTCCGGTAATTGTGGACAGCGGCGGATATATAGCTGCCTTAGTTAAAGAACCATACATTCCATTAATAAAGGCTGATTCCAAATATAGTAACCTTCCTCGTTTAGAATTAGTGAGAAATGAAAGAGTTTTCTACTCAATTGGCCAATTTTTTAGTAGAATGCCAGGCAGCAACACAGACTCAACAATTGAAGAATTAGTTGAAAGAGTAGAATCGGCATCCGACCAAATCAAGAAGAGAGAAATCAGCAGTCCATCTACCTTTATGAGTCCTCAAGGCTTATCAACCCAATTATCACTGTTCTCAGAATCAAAAGAGCCAAGTCTAGGCGGATAGCATAAATAGCTGCACCCAACCTAGGAAGATATATATTATTTTTCATCCCCCTTATTCCTCGCGCGGCGTTTTTCTGCTGCTGCGTCGCGCAAGAGCCTTCTTTCTTCCTCTATTCTATCGTTTTCAAGCGCCTTTATAACTTCAAATAATTGCGGCAACCAAACTTTTTCATCAGGATGCTGCCCTGCTTCGGCGTTGGTTGAAGCAATAACTTCTTCCATTGCTGCCAAAGTTATTTCATCGGCAGAGAAAATTTTTACCAACTCAACATGATTAGTTAGATCAAGCGTGGCGATAACTGAATCTTCAGCATGTTTGAATAAGAAATGATGTTCTTCTTTATTCATCACTTTAACGATCTCTGCTTCTTCTGCAGTTAGGCCAAAAGCGGCTTCATAGGATTCATCTGCTTGCGGATTAGGCATAAAAATTTCAGTAGCGAATTTTTTTCTGAGCATTTTGGACAATTCGCTTTCGCCCACCGCCTCCACTTCGGAAGAAACAAAAATAACCACCCCATTTTTTTGTTTAATCCGATCTAAAAAATTATTGATTCTTGGCGCTAACACTGGGTTATCTAGCATGCCCCAGGCTTCGTTTAATACTATTATTGCCGGCGAACCATCAAGTGAAGCCTCGATGCGATAGAGCAAATAAAGCAACACCGGAATCAATATCGGCTTTTGCGAAAAAATTTCCGTTAAATCAAAAGCCATTATTTGGTTGGCCCAGTCAATTTCCTGTTGCGAGCCAAATACAAAACTAAGGCGGCCGCCATTCCACAATTTTAATTTGTCATAAATATGAATGGTTTCCGGACTATTAAACATTTCAGCAGCAGCAGTGAAATCTGTGGCATTAGAGTTTATGATGCGATCAACCACTTGTGGAATAAGGTTTATTTCCTGCTGCGAAATTCCGCTTTTGCTAAATGCAATCAGGCTAACAAAGAAATCTCTTAAAAAATTTCGATTATCTTCATTTTTATTCAAAATCAGCGGATTGATGTGCAGAAATTCCTTATCATTCATTTTCTGCTGCGACATTTGATAATAATGGCCGGAAAGCCCGCTAATGAAGCATTTAGCTTTATTGTTAAGGTCAAAATAAAAAACCCGCGGTTTAAATCTTTGCGATTGCGCCAATAAAAAATTCAATAATACGGTTTTGCCGGAATCTTTTGGGCCCAGAATTAAAGTGTGGCCTAAATCATGATCATGAAAATTGAAAAAATATGGCGTATTTAAAACGGTTTTAAAGACAGTTAAAGCCGGCCCCCACTTATTCCCAGCAATCAGACCAGAGGGGAAATTATGTAGTGCGGCAAAACCGGCGATGCGGTAAGTGTTAATTAACTTTTGGCGACGTAGATAGCGGAAATTTCCCGGCAATTGTGACCAGAAACAATGTTCAGAAAAAATATCTTCTCTAATTACAATCAATCCTACTGAATTAAATTGCTCTAACAGGGATTTTACATCTTTCTCCAACTGCTTGGGCGTTGGGCTGATCAACATTATAGTGGTTTGTAATTTTCCGTAATCAGTAGATGAGTTATGGGTGCTTTCGATAAAGTTAGCCACCCCACTTATTTGGCGAAAATTTTCGTCGCCACTCAATTGCAGCAAATAATTTTGATATTCGAAATGCTCCAGTTCCTTGCGGCTGAAAGAGAAGTCAAATGATTGAGTGATTATGAATTCAAAAGGGAGCTGCAAAATGCGATCAAGCAAGCTGGTTGAAACTTCCAGATATTCCTTCAGCGACAACATCGCCGCAAAATTTTTATTATTATAACCAAGTACCTGCAATTCACGGTCACCAAAAGCAATTTTGTGGCTGGCTAAATCACTAGAAATATCATTTGCAGATAGTGGATAACGCTCTTCGTAAAGATTAACTATTTTGCCAAAAAAACGCATTGGCTCGGAATATAAAATTCCTTCCCACTCATTAATACCAAGCACTTTCGCGCCATAATCTTCCGTTGCTTTGGCAATATTTTTTACGATTTGTGTAAGCTTGTTATGAGCGCTTTGCAAAAAATTTCTGTGCAATTTTTTAGTAGCCGCATAAGAAAATGAGCGCGTGAAAGATTCGAGATTAACGATTGAAGTATCCAACCCCTCTACAATCACTGTGATGTAGAGCTCGTTAACATATTGATCATCCCATTTATTTTCTGCGACCCAAATCTCATCAACTTTCTGAGAAAGAAAATCCGTGAATTCACCTTCTGGCGCGATGTCTTTCTTGCGACGCAATGTGCTGAACCAAAAGGCAACTTTATTGTCTTTAACATTGTCCATAATGGCATCGCGCACCGTGTCGCGCAGCGAGATCAGCTCAGAAGCGATCGAATTATTACTGAAACCAGTAATTCTAATAATCTGCAAAAGCTCGCCATTTTTGGTTAGGATCGTGTTTGGATCATAATGGCAAACATAAGGAATAAAATCCTCATCGGGCTTTTTGGCAGTAAGCGGCTTTGGCTTTGATTTTGCCGCTATTTTTGCTAGGAGATTTTCAAATATGGGATTCATCTTTTGCTAATTTCAACATACTCGCGTGTTACTTCGCCGATATAGAGCTGGCGGGGCCTGCCAATTTTAAATGCTGGATCTTCAATCATTTCTTTCCACTGAGCCACCCAACCAGCAGAACGAGCGATGGCAAAAATTACTGTAAAAAGATTGGTTGGAATTCCAAGCGCTTTATAAATTATTCCAGAATAAAAATCGACATTTGGAAAAAGTTTGCGCGAAACAAAATATTCATCATTAAGAGCAATTCTTTCAAGCTCTACTGCAATATCGAGCAGAGGGTCTTTAATGCCAAGTTCGCCCAAAACTTCATCACAAGATTTTTTCAAAACTGCCGCACGTGGATCATAATTTTTATAAACGCGATGGCCGAATCCCATTAAGCGGAACGGATCATTTTTATCTTTAGCACGTTTGATAAATTCAGGAATGCGATCTTTAGTTCCAATTTCTTGCAACATCTCAATCACCTCTTCATTAGCACCACCATGGGCTGGTCCCCACAACGAAGAAATCCCGGCCCCAATACAGGCAAAAGGATTAGCGCCACTTGAACCGGCAAGGCGCACTGTGGAAGTTGAAGCATTTTGCTCGTGATCAGCATGAAGCACCAAAATCATCTCCATCGCTTTGGCGATAGTTGGGCTTACTTTATGAATATGATTTGGTTTATCAAACAACATATGCAGAAAATTTTCTGCAAAACCATATTCTTTATTAGGATAGATTATTGGCTCGCCGATTGAGTATTTGTAAGCCATCGCCGCCAAAGTTGGCATTTTGGCCACAATATTATAGAACACCTCCATTCTTCCTTCGGGAGTAGTAACATCCATAGTTTCGTGATAAAAAGCAGAAAGCGAAGCCACCGCTCCAACCATGATCGCCATAGGATGGGCGCGTCTTGGGAAGCCACGATAAAGAATTCCAATTTGTTCGTGCACCAGCATATGTCTGATGATGCCACTTCTGAACTCTTTATATTGTGTTGCCGTAGGCAATTCACCATTAATCAAAAGATAAGAAACTTCTAAATATTCACTTTTCTTGGCCAACTCTTCAATTGAATATCCCGCATAGCGCAATGTACCTTTCTCACCATCGATAAAAGTAATTTTTGAGGGACAAGAAGCAGTTGAAAGATAACCAGGGTCGTAAGTAAACATGCCACTTTCTTTATACAAAGATGAGATATCAATCACATCTTGCCCTACAGTGGCTTTACGAATCGGCAAATTAATTTCTTTATCCCCTGGCAAAGTAAGCTTGGCGAAGTCTGGCATAGTTTTTGGATTTGAGATTTGAGAAAATATATGAGAGAATGATTTCAGGAATTATTTAAACACTAAATCTTAAATCTATACTAAAACTGATTAAAAAAACCAAAACTATTGCGGATGGACGGATTTATTACGTCCATAGCAATTCGACCAGTCCTAAATTCAACCGAAGTTTGAATTTAATTAATTATAAAATCCTAAATAATGAATTCTTTGGGTTTTGAAAAACCAACTCAAAATACGCGCGTGGTTATTGCTATGTCAGGGGGCGTTGATTCTTCTGTAGTGGCCTGCCTTTTAAAAGAACAAGGCTATGAAGTAATCGGCATTACGCTTCAACTTTACGATCATGGTGAGGCTTTAAAGAAAAAGAATGCCTGCTGTGCTGGAACTGATATTTACGACGCCCGAAAAGTTGCCGAAAAATTTGATTTTCCTCATTACATTCTCAATTATCAAAATCTCTTCAAAGAATCCGTAATTGATGATTTTGCTGATTCTTATTTACAAGGCGAAACGCCCATCCCTTGCGTAAAATGCAATCAATCAGTGAAATTTCGTGATTTGCTAAAAGTAGCGCGCGACCTTGGCGCTGATGCCTTGGCAACCGGCCATTATGTCCAAAGAAAAATTGGTAAAAATGGGCAGGCCGAGCTGCACAAAGCCTTAGATGACAATAAAGATCAAAGTTATTTTTTATTCGCCACCACTAAACAACAGTTAGAATTTTTGCGTTTTCCTTTGGGTGACCAAACAAAAGAACAAACCCGCAAAGAGGCAGAAAGATTGGGCTTATTGGTGGCTAACAAACCTGATTCTCAGGATATTTGTTTCGTACCAAATGGTGATTATGCCGAAGTAATAAAACGCCATCGTCCCTCAGCTTTCAAGGATGGCGATATTATTCACATCGAAACAAAAAAAATTCTCGGCCGCCATAATGGTATTATAAATTTCACTTTAGGCCAGCGCCGCGGCCTTGGAATTGCTTACCCTGAGCCGCTTTATGTTGTAAAAATTGACCCGAAGGAAAATATAGTTTTTGTGGGCGAAGAAAAATTTTTGCACAATAAAAAATTCAAAGTTCGTAATTTAAATTGGTTGGCTGAAGATATTAATGCACTCACTGAAATCACAGCTTTAGTGCGCATCCGCTCAAATCATCAGGAAGAACCAGCCACAATAAAAATTTCACACAATAACGAAGCGGAAATTACCATGATATCCTCAACCCGCGCTATTACGCCTGGCCAAGCCTGCGTAATTTATCAAGACTCTCGTGTCCTCGGTGGCGGCTGGATCACAAAAGAAATTGAATAATTTGAATTTAAAAATTTTTCTGAATTAATTTTTTGAAAAATGATTATGAGCCTGATCATATGACCAGGCCTATAATCAACCAATCCTAAATCTTAACTTTTTATAAAATGAGCGAACAAAATTTTGACGTAGTAGTAATTGGCGGTGGGCCAGGCGGATATGTTGCAGCAATTAGAGCTGCACAATTAGGTTTAAAAACAGCTTGTGTAGAAAAAAGAACAACTCTGGGCGGAACTTGCTTAAATGTTGGGTGTATTCCATCTAAAGCATTGCTGGAAATTTCACATAAATTTCATGATGCCATTCATTCTTTTGAAAAGTTAGGAATTGAAATTTCAACTCCAAAAATCGATGTAAAAAAATTGCTCGCCAATAAAAATGAAATTGTCTCTGGCCTTACAGGCGGCATTGCCGGACTGTTTAAGAAAAATAAAGTAACGGCAATTGAAGGTGCAGGAAAATTCTTAGATAAAAACACTATTGAAGTAACAAAAGCTGACGGAAAAAAAGAAAAAATTTCGGCGAAAAATTTCATCATCGCTACCGGTTCCGAAGTTGCAAAATTACCAGGAGTTGAAATTGATGAAAAAATAATCGTTTCTTCTACAGGGGCTCTCGATCTAGAAAAATCTCCAAAAAAAATGATTGTGATTGGAGCAGGCGTAATCGGCCTGGAACTTGGTTCCGTATGGGGCAGATTTGGCGCCGAAATCGAAGTTATTGAATTTCTTGATAAAATTACGCCAGCAATGGATAGCGAAATATCACGCAACTTCCAACGAATTCTTGAAAAACAAGGCTTTAAATTCCGTCTTTCAACTAAAGTTTTGTCTGTAAAAAAAGACAAAAAAGGTGCAATTGTTGAAGTTGAATCTGTAGCTGATGGCAAGAAAGAAACCTTGTCCGCTGATGTAGTTCTAGTTTCTATCGGCCGTCGCCCGAATACTGAGAATCTTGGTTTAGAGAATGTTGGAATAAAAACTAACCAACGTGGATTTATCGAAAATAACCATCTGCGCACCAATGTTGAAAATATCTTTGTGGTAGGAGACGTAACCACGGGCCCAATGCTGGCGCATAAAGCGGAAGATGAAGGCGTTGCTGCTGCGGAAATAATTGCCGGCCAAAAAGGCCATGTAAATTACGACGTAATTCCAAATGTAATTTACACTTATCCAGAAATTGCCTCAGTCGGTAAAACTGAAGAAGAATTAAAAGCCGACGGAATTGCTTATAAAGTTGGAAAATTTTCAATGATGGCAAACTCACGCGCCCGCGCCACTTTTGACGAACAAGGCTTTGTAAAAATTCTTTCTGATGCTAAATCAGATCGCATTTTAGGTGCTCATATCATTGCCCGCGAAGCTGGTAATACAATCCATGAGATAGTTGTGGCTATGGAATTTGGTGGTTCTGCTGAAGATATTGCCAGAACTTGCCATGCCCACCCAACTTACAACGAAGCCGTTAAAGAAGCGGCATTAGCCGTAGATAAAAGGCAAATTCATAGTTAGGTGTCCTTTTCTTAATCTGAAAAATTACCCGAAACGGCAAAAGGCTGAGCCCACCTGCGCATAGCGTTGGCGCTCAGCCTACTGCAAAGAATGGTCGGGGTGACTGGATTTGAACCAGCGACCACAAGACCCCCAGCCTTGTGCGCTACCAGGCTGCGCTACACCCCGATATTTAATAATTCTCATCAGAAATTTGGTGGACTTGGGCGGATTCGAACCGCCGACCTACTGATTAAGAGTCAGCTGCTCTACCAACTGAGCTACAAGTCCCAATGCAAGGCGGCAGAAATTAAATACTCAATTTAAAAAATATACTCAGCATCTGCAAATAATTAGGCTTCCATAACCCAAAGAGTTTAATGGTCCTTCCAACCAACTCTCTTTAAAAAGAATTCGTAAGAATCTTCGAAAGTAAAAGTTTTATTATCATCAAAAATTATTAGTTTATTGGCGATTTCTTGCAGGAAATATTCGTCGTGAGTAACCATAATCACTGCGCCTGGGAAGTTTTTAATTGCTTGCATTAGAGAATCACAAGATTCCATATCAAGGTGGTTGGTTGGCTCATCAAGCAGCAGCAAATTTGCTCCTTTAAGTAAAATCTTTCCAAGCATCACCCGGCTTTTTTCACCACCAGAAAGCACAGAAATTTTTTTATTCGCCAAATCGCTGGAAAACATCATATTACCACAAACCTGTCTGACTCTAGTTTGCGGCAGGCTTTCATCAACTTTTTGCAACTCTTCATAAATTGTTAAATTTTTGTCGAGGCGATCAATATTCATTTGACCAAAATAACCAATTTCTGTTTTGCCGTTGATTTTGATATTGCCATTAAGTGGCGCCATATCTTGCGTCAGCAGCTTTAACAAAGTTGATTTACCTTTACCATTTTTACCAATAACACAAATTTTCTCCCCATCAGCAATTTTAAAAGAAAGATTATTGATCAAGCGATGTTCCGGATTGTAGCCAAACGCAATATTTTCAACTTCAATCATATTGTCTTTGCTATTGTAAAGCTTGTGATTGAAATCGAAATCAAGTGTCACAATCTCTGCGAGCTTTTCTTTTACATCTTGTTTTTCCAGCATTTTTGCTCGTGATTGGGCCCGGCTGGCCATGCTGGCTTTAGCTTTAAAGCGATCAATCCATTCTTGTGTTTTCTGTCTTTGTTTTTCGTCATTAACGCGGGTTTTTTCGTAAATTTCTTCTTCGGCAGCAATTTTTTCCCGCACACCTGTAGTATTCCCCGGAATCTTTCGGAAGGAATTGCGATGAATAATTAAAGTGTGAGTAATCACGCTATCCATGAAACCACGATCATGCGTGATTAAAATTAATTCGCCGCGCCATTCCTGCAAAAATTCTTTAAGCCAACGGATTGAATGAATATCGAGATAATTTGTTGGCTCATCAAGCAACAGCATTTGTGGTTCCATCAATAACAATTTCGCCAAATTTAATTTTACCTGATAGCCGCCAGAAAATTTTTTAGGATCTTTGTAGAGATCGTCATAGGTAAAACCAAGCCCATATAAAATATTTTCACCCTTCCAGCTTTCATGCTCACGATCTTCGGGCAAGACTGAACAAATTTCGTCAAGAACGGTTTCGTGGGTAAAATGTATATGCTGTTCTAGATGTCCAATACGATAACCACGTGGAATTTCAATTGCCCCCGAATCAGGCTCTAATTGCTTTAAAATAAGCTTGAGGAATGTACTTTTGCCACTGCCATTACGCCCAATTAGCCCAATTTTTTCATGAGCATTAATGATAAAATTTCCCTCAGAGAAAATTTCGCGGCCGGAAAATGAGATTGATAAGTCTTTGGCTCTAATCACTTGATTTTAATGGTTGTTTTTATGGTTTAAAAAATATTCTAAAGCGAGCTTTGCTGCAGCCTTTTGCGCTTCTTTTTTAGATTTGCCCGAGGCCTCAAATTCCAAATTAAGATGGAGAATTTTTAGCTTTGAAACAAAAGTTGGCGCATGGTCTAAACCGCCGGATTTATCGGTTATATATTGAGGCAATTGCTTTGATTGCATCTGGACAATTTCTTGCAATTCCGAAATTGGATCTTTCGGAGGCGTAACATTTTTTTCCAAAAAATCCTGCCAAAATTTCAGAATAAAATTTTGGGCTTTTGTATAACTCGAATCTAGATAAATCGCGCCAATTAAAGCCTCAAGAGCATTTTCTAAATTACGTTTATTAGTTTTTCCGCCCAAATTTTCTTCACCTTTACTGATTTGCAAAACTTCTTCCAAGCCAATTTCCAAAGCAATTTGTGATAAAGTTTCACCAGAAACTAAAGAGGCCTGGCGCTTAGATAGATCGCCTTCCATCTCAGTTGGATATTTCTTCAGCAAAAATTCTCCAATCACCAAAGATAAAACTTTATCTCCTAAAAACTCCAAACGCTGATAATTTGGCTTTTCTTTGTTCTCCTTAGAAAGGCTTGGATGCGTGAGCGCTTCTTCTAATAATTTCTCATTGCAAAATTGATAAGAAATTCTGGTGCAGAACTTATTAAAATCTTGATTCATTGAACTTTTTTGAAGATGCGTGAAAAGCGGATTGATGTAGGCCAATTCCAGAATTGCCAGGTTGGTTTAGAGTTGGAAAAGAAAATTATCGTGGCGCGCCCAACCAAATTTTCTTCCGGCACATAGCCAACCTGCTCTAGAAAACGGCTGTCTTGGGAATTGTCTCGATTATCGCCCATCATGAAATAATGCCCTTCTGGCACTTCATAAATGCCAGTATTGTCCTGCGGGGAATCTGTAAATTGATCAAGAGTTTTGAAAGATTTTCCCTCCGGTAAACTTTCAATAAATTGCGCAATCTTGCCTTTAATTATCGCATCCTCATCAAAAAAAACTCCATCAGCAGTTTTTGATATTTCCTTACCATTAATATAAACCACCCCATCTTGCACTTGGATGCGGTCTCCCGGCAAACCAATAATCCTTTTTACATAATTGACAGTTGGTTGGCTAGGCAAACGAAATACTACAACATCACCACGTTTTGGTTCTGTTTTTCCAATTCTCCCCGAAAAGAAATTTATGCCGAAGGGAAAAGAATAACGGCTATAGCCATAAGAATATTTGGCGACAAAAATATAATCACCAATAAGCAAGCCAGGTTTCATCGAACTTGAAGGAATGTGAAACGGCTCGAAGAAAAACGAGCGCACAATGCCCGCGAAGATAAGGGCTAATAAAAGCGTCTGAAAAAAACCAAGAGGTTTTTTAGGGTTAGAATTTTTATCCATGATTTTTCATTAAATTTTTGCCATCCATTTCTTGCGGCTGTTCAATTCCAATCAGATGTAGAATTGTAGGTGCAATATCGCTCAGGCGCCCATTTTCAAGGCTTAGGCCCTTAATATCTTTTTTAATTAAGATGACTGGAACTGGGTTTGTAGTATGCGAAGTGTGCGGATGATTGTGGCCATCCAACATACATTCAACATTACCATGATCAGCCGAGATTAGCAAACAGCCATCTTTTTTTAAAATAATTTTTTCAAGCATACCAAGCTGCGCATCTATTGCTTCACAGGCTTTAATGGATGGTGCAAGCATACCGCTGTGGCCTACCATGTCTGCATTGGCATAATTGACGATGATAAAATCAAATTTTTCTGCCTCTATCGCTCCACATAATTTTACACCAATTTCAGCGGCAGACATTTCCGGCTTTAGGTCATAGGTAGCAACGTTTGGCGACTGCACTAAAATTCTTTCCTCGCCCGGAAATTCTTTTTCTCTACCACAGGAAAAAAAGAAAGTTACATGGGCATATTTTTCTGTTTCAGCAATACGCAACTGAGTAAGACCGCGATTCGCTAGAATTTCTGGCAAAGAATTTTTTACTTCGTGATTAGGAAATAAAATTTGGTAAATTTGCCCCAATTTTTCTGAATATTCACACATTGCTAATTGATGGGAAAAACTGATTTTTTTTCTTTCAAATTCTTTGAAATTAGGGTCAAGCAAAGCGTAAGAAAGTTGGCGGGCGCGGTCGGCGCGGAAGTTGCAGAAAATTACAGCGTCCCCATCTTCCATACCCTCGTAGTTAGAAGTTACGCAAGGTAAAATAAATTCATCGCTAAGTTGTTTCTTATAGGAATTTTCAACTGCCGCAAAGGCATCAGAGAATTTTTCACCACTGGCATTAATGATTGCATCATAAGCAAGTTTTATGCGGTCCCACTTTTTATCGCGATCCATGGCGTAGTAGCGCCCAGCAACTGTTGCTATTTCAAAATTTTTTACTTTTTCCAGATATTCCAAAGCGCTTTTTTGGGCAACATCGCGGCCATCTAAAAAAGCATGTAGTAAAATTTTTACACCATTTTTCGTTAAAAAATCAGCCAAAAAAATTATGTGATTAATATGAGCATGAACCCCGCCATCAGACAGTAAGCCCAATAAATGACAGGTCTTGCCTGAAGTTTTTAGATCAGAAATCAATTTTTGCAGAGCAGGATTTTTGGCTAAACTTCCATCTTTTATGGCATTATTTATACGCGGTAATTCCTGAAAAATTATGCGCCCTGCGCCAATAGTCATATGACCAACTTCTGAATTTCCCATTTGCCCTTCAGGCAAGCCCACATCAAGGCCGGAAGTAATTAATTGCGAATGCGGATAATTAGCCAAAATGCGTTGGTAATTCGGCATTTTAGCACGGATGATAGCATTGTGCTGATCATTTTCATTGCCAATGCCAAAGCCATCTAGAACGCACAGAACAACAGGGCGCAGAGGTTTTTTATTCATAAATTTTTTGTAAATCTTGAATTGATATTTCTTTTTTCTCGCCACTTTTTCTGTCTTTTATTTCAACTTTTTCAGCCGCCACAGACTTAGGCCCGACGATTATTTGCGTTGGAATTCCAATTAAATCGGCGATTGATAATTTTTGCCCTAGACTGGCTTTAGTATCATCATAAAGAACTTCGATTTTTCGCTTTTGTAATTCGTGATAAATTTCTTCACACATTTTATCGCAAGCCGCATCACCACTGCGCAAATTGACCAAAATAATTTGAAAAGGCGCAATTTCTTTTGGCCAGATAATTCCCTTTTCATCATGATTGGCCTCGATTGCGGCAGCCACAACACGCGAAACACCAATGCCGTAAGATCCCATATTTGGATAAATTTTTTCGCCTTGTGGCCCGGTCACTACTGCTTCCATGGATTTGGAATATTTTAAACCGAAATTAAAAATATGACCAACCTCAATGCCGCGCCTTGAGGCAAGCTGTTCTGAAGGCACAGGACATTTCTTTGGATCATGCATCTCGTCGGCCATAGCATAAATTTTCTGCATTTCTTGTATTAGTGATGTTTTATTGCCAGCGCCCTGCTCTGTAGACTCCATCAGCTCATCAAATTTCTTATCATAAAAAATTGCGCTTTCTCCAGTGTCCGCAAGAATGTGAAATTCGTGTGATAAATCACCGCCAATTGCACCAGTGTCAGCCCGCAGCGCCATTGGCTTTAAGCCCATCGCTCTAAAAATTTTAAAATAAGTTTCATACATCAAATCATAAGTTTTTTTGGCTGAAATTTCGTCAATATCGAAAGAATAAGAATCCTTCATCAAAAACTCGCGGCCCCGCATCAATCCAAAGCGCGGACGAATTTCATCACGAAATTTCCAATGAATTTGGTAAAGATTTTTCGGCAAATCTTTGTATGAGGTTATGTTTTTTCTAAAGATGTCAGTGACGACTTCTTCATGGGTAGGGCCGTAAAGTATATCGCGGTCATGGCGGTCTTTGATGCGCAACATCTCTTTGCCATAGGCATCATAACGGCCTGATTCAATCCATAATTCTGCCGGCTGAATTGTGGGCATCAAAATTTCTAGAGCGCCTGCTTCATCCATTCCGCTTTTTATTATTTTTTCTACTTTGCGCAAAACCTTCAATCCCAAGGGCAGCCAGCTATAAATGCCCGAAGCAGTTTGGCGGATCATGCCTGCACGAATCATTAATTGGTGCGAAACAACAGTAGCGTCAATAGGATTCTCTTTAAGAGTTGGTAAAAAATAAGATGAAAGTCGCATAATTTTAGTGCTTTGTGAATAGTGTTTAAGCTGATTTAAGCTACGCGCTGTGGGCCAAACATTTTTTTATAAACTCTTGGGCCGCGATAATTCCGGCCATATCAATTGAATGATCAAGAGCAGGTATGGCGTGCGCTTCGAAAGGAACTTCTTCGCGCGTGAGAATTTTTTTGCTTTCCTCGAAATGAACGAAAGGCACTACCGAATCTGCTTGGCCATGGACCAAACAAATTTCAGGTTTTGAAATTATTTTTTCGCCTATTTCTTGGGGTAAAACTAATTTTCCAGAGAAAGCAATAATCCCCGCTGCTTTTTTTGGCATTATTAAGCCTTGATATATAGCCATCATTGCCCCTTGTGAAAAGCCAATCAAAAAAAGATTTTTTGGTTCTAATTTAAAGCGATCAAGCTGAGCGTGAATAAATTTCCCAAGAATTTGATTGGCGTTTTTTATTTCTTCATATTTGCCATCCAACGTCAAATCTTGGTTTAATGAAAACCATTGGTAAGAATGCGGAAAGCCGCCATCCCAAGGGCAGCAGGCATTAGGTGAAATAAAATGAGCTTCTGGCAAAAGTTTTTTAAATTGATGAGATAGCTCAATTAAATTTTCGCCATTTGCACCATAACCATGCAAGAAAATAACTAGATATTTGGGATTTTTTGCATCAGAATATTCGTAAAATTTTAGTTCTAGAGCCATGATAATTAAGGTTTCGTGAGGATATGCTTACAATTGATAATCTTTCATTTTTTCAAGATCACAAGAAAATTTTCGCGGGCCTCGGCTTTTCCGTTAGCCTTAATTCAGCCTTGATAATCACCGGCGGAAACGGTTCAGGTAAAAGCAGCTTGTTAAAAATTTTAGCCGGCATTTCTAAACAGACCAAAGGGAAAATTTTGTGGGGCGGGGAAAATATTGAGAATTTTCGAGATGATTTCAATGGCGACAGCCAATTTCTTGGGCATAAAAATTTTCTTAAAAGTGAATTAACTGTGCTAGAAAATTTGCGCTTTTATGCCCGCCTTTCTGATACAGAAGTTGCTCTGATCTCGGCTCTGAAATTTTTCGGCCTTTTAGAATTAGCAGATGAAAAAATTAAAAGGCTCTCTGCAGGCTGGCAGCAAAGGGTTCGTCTAGCAAAACTTTTATGTTGCCCTGCCACGATTTGGCTTTTAGACGAGCCCTCAAATAACCTTGATAAAACCGGTAAAGAGATGCTGCATGGGCTTATAAAAACCAGAATTGGAGAAGGCGGAATGGTAATTATGTCTGCTCATGATGAAATGTTTTTTAACCTTGGGCCGCGTCTAAGAATGGAGGACTTCAATTAACGATCCCTCACCCTCGCCTCTTTTCAATACATCAATAATCGGTGGAAGTATCTTTTTTAATTTTTCATCCAATTGCCACGGAGCGTTTATTATCAACATTCCGCAAGAAGTCATTTTTTCTTCGCCAGCCACTTTCCCAATAGAAAAAATTACACGCATGATTTTTTGAAATTTCAGCTGCATGATTTTTGCGTAAAATTTTTCCAGCGTTTTTTGATCGCTTTCGATGATTGGATACCAAATCAAATAAATGCCGTGGGCAAAGCGTCTGTAGCCCTCATCAAGGCTGACAATAATTCTTTCGTAATCATCAGAAATTTTTTTCTGATCTTTTTCAAAAGCCGGATCAATCAAAATTAATCCTCTTTTTTCAAGCGGCGGGAGCTTTGATTTTACAAGTTGAAAGCCATCACAATTAAGTAGAGAAAATTTTTTATTTCCGGCGAAAGATTTTTTAAGTTGTAGAAAATCTTGCTGATTTAATTCGGCAAAAATTGCCCGATCATCCCGACGTAAATAATCTTTAATTAAAACTGGTGAACCGGCGTAAATCTTGAGCTTGTGAGGTAGATCAGAAATTTGACAGCAATTGATTTTGGCAAGAATATTTAAAAACCGACTGGGCAAAAGTGCGGTAAAATTTTTTTGGGCGAGAAGTTTTTTTATACCGTCAAAAGCCTCGCCAGTTTTTGCAACGCGTTCGTCAGATAAATCGTATTTTCCAATACCGGCGTGGGTATCGAGAACAAAAAAAGGCGCCGGTTTTTCGTGCAGTTTTTCTAAGCATAGCGTTAAAATTATATGCTTAAAAATATCAGCGAAATTACCGGCGTGATAGATGTGGCGATAATTCATCTAAGCAAGCTCTGTACTGCACCGATTCATAATACGAGAAGCCCGCGTGATTGGATTTGTTAGGTAAAAATCAAATTTTTTCATGGTGATTTTTTTATCAGAAAAATCGGAATTAATTTCGCCAGATTTGATCCATGAAGCTTTAGTGATTTTATCTAAATTTCTGAAAGTTTCATGGTTTGCAGCCAGTGCTTGCCTAATCTCGCCAAGGGTTTGGAAACCTAAATCAATCCCAAGTTTTTTTGCTAGGCCAATAAAATTTTCCCAATCTTCATTTGCTTCTCCAGGTGCAGAAACAGCGCGTTTCGTGCTTTGAGCACGTCTTTCTAAATTAATGTAAATAGCATCTTTTTCACTATAAACGGCCCCCGGTAAAATTACGTCAGCTATATGCGCACCTTTGTCACCATGCGAGCCAATATAAACCACAAAGCAATCTTTTAATTTTTCAAACTCTATATCATCATCAACCGCATGCAAAAACACCATTTTAATTTCTGATTTTTCAGCTTGGTTTAGAATTTCATTAACTCCTATAGAGCTAGTAAATTGTAGCTCTAAACCATTTATCAAACCGCTTGTTTTAGGCAAAAAGTTAAAGCCGTTCCAATCATCTTGAATCATGTTGAATTTTTCGGCAATTTTTTTGGCCATATTTAAAATCAAAGCCCCATCTTCTCTGGTTAACATATCATGGCCTAGCACTAGCATTGGTTTTTTGGCCTGACGTAACACCTCACAAAATTCAGATTTATCGTTCAAAATATCTTGTAGAATTTCGACCTCATTTCCTAAATGTTTGTAATCATAGGTCAGATCAACATTACAGCCAATTGAAGCTATCTTTGATGGTGTTAATGAAAATCTTTTTCTAATTCTTGCATTAAGCAAAGGCGCGTCTTTTCTAGGGTTAACGCCAATTAATAAGCAAGCATCTGCTGATTCAATACCAACAAATGTGCTGTTGAAGAGATATGAAGCATGGTCTTTAGCATCGATTTTTTCACCCTTTAAACGGCAGTCAAAATTTTTCACGCCCAATTTTTCTAGCAATTTTTTAAAGACAAAAATTTCTTCCGCCGATGAAAATTGACCGCTTAATGCCGCAATTTCAGAAGATTTAAAGTTCTTTACTTTTGTTGCAATCGCATCGAAAGCTTCATCCAAAGAAGCGGCTTGTAGTTTGCCCTCATATTTTACATAAGGCTTATCAAGACGTTGATATTTAAGGCCATCATAACAAAAACGCGTTTTATCAGAGATCCATTCTTCATTAATTTCTTCGTTTAAACGCGGTAAAATGCGAACAATTTCAATTCCGCGTGAATCAAGGCGGATATTACTACCCACTGCATCCATTACATCTATTGTTTCGGTTTTTACTAATTCCCAATTTCTAGCCTTGAACGCATAAGGCTTGGAAGTAAGCGCGCCGACAGGACATAGATCGATAACATTTCCAGAAAGCTCTGATTTTATTGATTTTTCAAGGTAAGTAACGATTTCCATATTTTCCCCACGGCCTATAGCCCCAAGCTCTGTGGTTCCTGCTACGTCTTCAAGAAAGCGGATACAACGCGTACAATGTATACAGCGCGTCATTTGGGTTCTAACCAATGGCCCCATATTTTTATCTTTTACCGCGCGTTTTGCTTCGCGATAACGGCTTTTGCCGCGGCCATATTGATAGGCCTGGTCCTGTAAATCACATTCACCGCCTTGATCGCAAATTGGGCAATCAAGTGGATGGTTAATCAGCAGAAATTCCATCACACCTTCGCGCGCTTTTTTTACCATAGGTGTATCGGTGTGAATTTTCATACCATCGGTGATCGGCATGGCACAAGAAGCAACTGGCTTTGGTGGCATTCCTTCAATTTCAACCAAACACATGCGACAATTACCAGCTATCGCCAGTCTTTCATGATAACAAAAGCGAGGAACTTCAATGTCAGCTATTTCACATGCCTGAATGACTGTGATCCCTTCAGGAACTGAGGTGGTTTTTCCATTAATCGTGACTGTAGGCATAAAGGGTCTTAAGGTAAGGTAAGGATAATCCGAAAGCAAAAAAATTAGCGTATCTGACTATAGATATATCAAGATATATCTATAGTCAGATACGCTAATTAGACCTTAAAGAAAAAATTTTCCAAATCAAATTTTTCTAAAATGGAATTTCGTCGTCATTTTCTTCAACCATAACATCATTATTACTGCGTGATTTATGGCTTGAAGAACCAGAAGAGTAAGAATCAGAAGACGGGCTCCGCTCTCTCGAATCAAGAATTTGCAAAATCGAATTGAAGTTTTGCAAAGCAATTTCCGTACTAAATTTTTCTGCCCCTTGGTTGTCGGTCCATTTCCTAGTGTGCAGAGAGCCTTCAATATAAAGCTTTGAACCCTTTTTTACATAATTCTTCACAATATTTACGAGACCCTGCGAAAAAACAACAATGCGGTGCCATTCAGTTTTATCCCTTTTTTCTCCAGTATTTTTATCCTTCCAGCTATCAGACGTGGCCAAGGAAAAATGAGCAATTTCGCGGCCGTCTTGAGTGGTGCGGATTTCTGGATCTTGGCCGACATTGCCGACAAGAATTACCTTGTTGATTGACATAGGATGACCTCCTCTTTTAGTTGCTAAAATTTAAGTGGTGAAAAGCTAGCACTCGAAACAAAGTCTCAAATGTATACTTAAAAAAACAGTCTCAAGGGTAATTTATTTTAATCAAGACTGCTGTTTGTTAAGTTTTTTGAAATTTTTTAAAGATAAATCCTCACTTGCAAAAAATTTCATAAAACCTAAAAAATGCCTGCCTCGCGCTGGCCTCTCGCGTTTAGATTCCTTCATAAATTTCCTTCAATAATGAAAAAAATCCTCACCGTTTTAGCTTTTTTAACATTAATTTTTTCTTTTATGACTCAAGCTTCCGCTCAACAAAATAATAACAAAACAGATTTGGAAAATATCCTTTACATCGATTTAAAATATGGCCGCGTAGTGATTGAAATGTTGCCTCAGATCGCGCAAAAACACGTTGAGCGCATTAAAACTTTAGCTCGGCAAAAATTTTATGATGGAATTGTTTTTCATCGCGTAATTGATGGCTTTATGGCACAAACTGGTGACCCTACAGGAACAGGCATGGGCGGCAGTAAATTACCAGATTTAAAAGCAGAATTTTCTGATGAACCGCATATCCGTGGCGCCGTATCAATGGCCCGCGCTTCTGATCCAAATAGCGGCAACAGTCAATTTTTTATAGTTACCCATGATTCTAGATTTTTGGACGGACAATACACTATCTGGGGCCGTGTTATTAAAGGCATGGAGTTCGTTGATCAAATTAAAAAAGGCGCTGGAAGAGACGGCAAAGTTACTAATCCAGATGCGATGCTGAAAGTGCGCGTCGCCGCCGATGTAGAAAAGAAATAAACGGCTCTTTATGGCTTACGACAAAAATAATATTTTTGCCAAAATTATTCGCGGCGAAGTTCCAACAGAAAAAGTTTATGAAGATGAAAAAATCTTGGCTTTTTATGACATTTCGCGTGCTGCCCCTACTCATGTTCTAGTGATCCCCAAAGGGGAATATGAAAATTTTTTGGATTTTTTAAACAAAGCCCTTCCTGAAGAAATTGCTTATTTCTTTAAGAAAGTAGGCGAAATAGCTAAAACAGTCGAAGCCGATAAAACAGGTTTTCGCCTTATAGCCAATATTGGCCAAGATGCCCATCAAACTATACCGCATTTTCACATTCATATTCTTGCCGGCAGAAAAATGGGGCCATTAATTTCCTCTGATACAAAACTTCGATAATTTACTAAGGAGCACTATGGAAAAAAAAATGCATGAAGCAACGCGCATAATCCATGCCGGGCGTGAACCTAAAAATCAAGGATGGATGGTTAACCCTCCTATTTACCAAAGTTCAACGATTGCATTCCCCACTCTAAAAGACCTGCTTTATGCAGAGCGCGGCTATTCCAATAATGATCTTGTCCAGCCTTATGAATTAAAATATGGCCGCTATGGCACACAAACCAATTTTGCATTGGAACAAGCAATAGCTGAAATCGAAGGAGGATATAACACTTTTGTAACTGCTTCTGGTGCTGCCGCCATAAACACTGCTCTGATGGCTTTCTTAAAACATGGCGATCACATGCTGCTAGTTGATAACACTTACTCTCCAACTCGTGGTTTCGCTGATAAATTCTTAAAAAAATTGGGCATTGAAACCACTTACTATGACCCACTAATTGGCGAAGATATTAAAAAATTGATCAAGAAAAACACCAAAGTGATTTTCTTGGAAAGCCCAGGCTCTATAAGCTTTGAAGTGCAAGACGTTGAGGCGATATGTAAAGTAGCTAAAAAACATGGTATAATAACGATCCTTGATAATTCATGGGCCAGCGGCATTTATTTTAAGCCCCTTGAACATGGCGTAGATGTTTCGGTAATGGCTTTGACCAAATATATTAATGGCCACTCTGATGTAATGATGGGTGCTATCACTGTTCAAGAAAAGCATTTCCGTGTGATGTATGAAGCCTTCAGATATATGGCGGTAAGTGTTTCTCCATTTGCTTGTTATATGGTTCAACGCGGCCTTAGAACTTCTAAAATACGAATGGACCAATGCTTTAAATCAGCACTTGAAATAGCTAAATGGCTGGAAGAAAGGCCAGAAGTTTCTAAAGTATTATATCCAGCATTAGAATCTGATCCTAATCACAAATTATGGAAACGCGATTTTACTGGCGCAGCAGGACTACTCACTATCGTTCTTGATCGCAAATATTCTAACGAATCTCTAGCCAGAATGCTGGATAAATTGCATTATTATGTAATGGGTTATTCCTGGGGGGGTTATGAGTCCCTAATTCTGCCCGTTGATCCAACTAGTGTTAGAACTGTAACTAAATGGCCTCACAACCACAAAACTTGCCTCCGCATAAATATTGGTTTGGAAGATGTGGAAGATTTGAAGGAAGATCTGGAAGCGGGATTTAAGAGATTGAGAAAGTAATTGCATAACATTTAGCTCTTAAAAAATTGTGCTATAGTGCAATAACTAGCTGATTTGAAATTCCTTTAATTTTTCCCCACTAATCCCCACTAAAATGCCAAAGCAAATTAGAGCTGTCACACCTACCCATCATATAACATGGAACGAGCTATAGCCGAACAATTCGGAAATAAAATTGCGCTCTTATTTATGGGAGCGTTTTTGTTCATCCTGTTTATCTCACCTTTGCGTTGGTTAGCCCAAAGCAGAATATAGGCTTCATTCCCTCTTGCTGATCGGTTTTGTAATTTTTCTTAGCGTTAAAAATTATCGGCAAAATTTCAGCTTCCAAAAGTTTGAAATTACATTGGCGCCGCTGCTTTTATTTATTTTAACCCCAGTCGCGTTTAGGCTCCTGCCAACCGATTCAAGCAAATCCTAGGT
>CAZCWN010000026.1:0-20684 GCA_964502375.1 uncultured Rhizobium sp.
GATGTAATCGAAAATTATGCCCTTTCTTCTGAAGAAAATATTTCTTCTTACCGCGATAAAATTGATGAAAATTTTTTGAATGACTTAGTGTCTGGCTCTGCAGCAAGTATATCTGATCTTGATGGCGGAATTTGTGAGTTTTTAAAAGAGGGATGGGATTTGCATAAACTCGATGAAATCACAAAACAAATTCTGCGCTTGGCAATTTTTGAATTAAAATTTTTTAAAGATGTGCCTTATAAAGTAGTGATTGATGAATATGTAGACCTCGCCAATTCTTTTTTTGAGGATAAAAAAATTACTTTTGTAAATGGCATTCTAGAGAATTTAGCAAAAAAATTACGACCAGAAGAAATTAACGCATCAACAAAATGACAAAGAAAATTCTAATCGGAAAAATAATATCCCCCTTTGGAATCAAAGGTGAAGTGAAAATCATTAGCTATTGCGAAGAACCACTAAAAATTGAAACTTATCCTCTGTTTGATGAGCAAGGAAAAGCCTTAAAATTAAAAATCAGCAATAAAAATAAGACAATAATTGGCACCCGCGATGGTAATGCAATTTTAATTGCGCGAATAGAAGGGATTAATGACCGCAATGCTTCAGAATCTTTACGTGGTAAAGAAATTTTTGTGAATCGCCAAGATTTTACCGAGACAAAAGATAATGAATTTTATTATGTTGATTTAATCGGCTTGGATGTAATTGATATGAATTCAAAAAAAATTGGCAAGGTCGCCAATGTGCTTGATTACGGAGCCGGAGCAATTATTGAAGTTAAATTTGACAGCGAAATAAAGGAAGGGGCCATGGATAATTTTCCCTTCAAAAATGCTATTTTTCCAGAAGTAAAACTACAGGAAGGGTTTATCAGAATAGATATTCCCGAAGAAATATAGTTTTACTACTTACCTTATCCTACATCTTCAGCTAGAAAAACCACTCTATAAAAAAATTTTTATCCAACCCCATAAAACATCGAGCACTTTCTTTAATAGAAAGTGCTCGATGTTTTATGGTTGGGAAAAACTTGGAATACCCCTACAAAATCTTTGCCTACTAGCTCAATTTAATTGACCACTTTTTACTTAAATAGTTTTCCACGGCTTTTCTTTCTTCAGTAGGCAAGGTGCGAGAGTAAATAATAATCTCTGAGATATAACCATTAAAAAATCTGGTGGCAAAACCATTTTTTTGTTGGCCAATTTTTAAAGCAGTATTGATATTAGCTGGAACTCTACCAGCCCCAGTGGCTCTTAAAATACTATTAGTGTAAACTTTGAGACCACCTGTTGAATCAGAGCTATTAAGAGTGAAAGCACCTATAGTATCTTGATTTGAAGAGATAGTGCCAGTTCCAGCCCAGAGGCTCGTGGTGGTATTAGAAGAATCATCAACCATGGCACCATTTTTTAAAGGATTGACCGAACCATCAATTAAAAGTGCGTAAGGGGGGTTACCTATTGAACCAGTAACCTGCTTAGTTATTAAACCAACCCCAGCAGTGGCTACATTAATAGGCCTAAAAACCACAAAAACTGTAAGGTTAGTAACAATATTAAATCTGTCATCCGTAGCAGAAAGATTGTCGTCTACACCGTCAAATGATAGGCTTGGTAAATTATTTATACCACTCTCTACATAGCTTGGCATTAAAGTAGTGGTTGCTTGAGTAAAAGAAATATTAATTGCTTGAGAATTGCGATCTTGCCAGGACTTGATCTTATCGCTGTCTGCTACATCAGTAATATTATTAGTATTTGTTAGGGAAGCTTCCTTCACTGCATCAAGCCACAAAATCAGATCAGGAATGCTATTAACATCAGAACTTTGAGATATAGTTCTGGCTGAACTTAATTTCATTTGAGTGATCAATCTACTACCTTGAGTGACTCCAGCAATCAATATACCAATTATTAAGATAACGATGGATAGCTCAATTAAGGAAAAAGCAGTACGCTTATTTTTCATATTTCTTTGTGGCTAAGTAAGTTACAAAAATACCAAAAATTGCTGATAAAAATGAGGCAATTAACACTGCAATTTTTACCTGATCAAAAGCGGAGGAATCTTCTAAAAATGCTAGAGAGCCTATAAATAAACTCATGGTGAAACCAATACCTGTAAGAATGGAAGCGCCATAAAATCCTAGCCAGCTGCTACCACGCGGCAAATGGCAAATTTTTAACCCAACTGCCAATAGGCTAGATAACATCACGCCGAATTGTTTGCCTAAAAATAAACCAGCGACGACCCCAACAACCAAGGGATTTTTTAATGACTGTTCGGAAAAATTTTCAATTCGTACCCCAGCATTAGCAAAAGCAAAAATTGGTAGGATTAAAAAATTTACCATTGGCGCAATTCTATGCGCCAATTTCAATAGCATTGGCTCCTTATCAATTTCTAATGGAATAAACATTGCTACAAGAACACCAGCTAGGGTGGGGTTAATCCCAGATTTTAAAATTGCTAGCCACAAAAAAGCTCCACAAAGCAAATAAAGCAGAGTTTTTTTACAACGTCTAAAATTCAAAACACACAAAATACAAATTATTATTGAGGCAAGAGCCAAATAGCCGAAATGAAGATTGTCTGAATAAAAAACCGCTATAATCATAATTGCCGCCAAATCATCAAGTACAGCCAAAGCCACTAAAAAAACTTTCAGGGAATTAGATATTCTTTTTCCAAAAAGTGAGATAGCACCATAAGCGAAAGCTATATCTGTGGCACAAGGAATAGCAAAGCCGCGCCAATTTTCTTCATTATCTAGATTACAAAAAATAAAAATTAGTGCTGGAAAAATTATACCGCCAAGAGCTGCAATCGCGGGTAACAAGAATTTTTTTCGGCTTGAAAGCTCGCCAACTAAAACTTCTCTTTTTAGTTCAAGCCCCACCAATAAAAAAAATACTGCCATTAAACCTTCATTGATCCAGTCGTGTAGAGAAAGGTTTTTATGAAAACCAATATAGGAAAAATTTAAGGATAAATTAATTTCTAAAAATTGCTGATAGACCTCAAACTCTCCATAATTAGCAATAAATAATGCAAAAATAGTAGCGCCTAAGAGCGAAATGCCCACGGCAATTTCAGATTCAAAGAAAGTTTTTAAAGAACTTTTAAGCATAGTAGATTAATTATTAGGTCTTAGAGAATATTTGATGCTTATTTAGAGTTATATGCGGAAGTCCTCACCAAGATAAACTTTGCGCACTTCACCATGGCCAATAATTTCGTCTTTAGAGCCAGAAGTAAGAACCATTCCATCATAAACAATATAGGCACGATCTACAATTGAGAGAGTTTCGCGCACATTGTGGTCAGTGATAAGAACGCCGATTCCGCGATCTTTCAAATGCATTACCATTTGTCGAATAT
Organism: uncultured Rhizobium sp.; assembly: GCA_964502375.1. GTDB lineage: Bacteria > Pseudomonadota > Alphaproteobacteria > Rickettsiales > UBA1997 > UBA2645. The sequence goes on from CAZCWN010000026.1 coordinate 3,388, forward strand.
CATTTACGGCAATTGGATCCACACCAGCAAAAGGCTCATCCAATAAGATAAATGAAGGATTGGTGGCCAAAGCACGAGCGATTTCGACTCTTCTTCTTTCACCACCAGAAAGCGCCAAAGCATGTGATTTTCTAATATGAGTAATAGAAAATTCTTCTAATAATTCTTCCAACCTTTCTTTACGCTTATCTTCATTGGACTCAGCAATTTCAAGGATGGAATAAATATTATCTTCTACATTCATACCGCGAAAAATTGATGCCTCTTGCGGCAAATAACTAATTCCCAAGCGGGCGCGCTGATACATAGGCATGGCAGTGATATCAAGCTGATTAATAAAAATATTACCTGAGCTAGGATCCACCAATCCAACGATCATATAAAAACAAGTAGTTTTACCAGCGCCATTTGGCCCCAAAAGACCTACCACTTCACCCTGCTTTATTTCAAGGCTGATATCTCTGATTACCGTTTTCTTGCCGTAAGATTTGCTAAGATTTTTGGCACTTAAAATTTTATCGTTCATTTTTCTTGTTATTTTTCTCTTTCTTGCTGTTGATCATGTCGTCACCAATTATAACAACGACCCGTTTATCAGCGCCAGACTTGCCTTGGGCACCACCGATATTCGCTTCGTCTTTTGTACCAACAAAATGACCTACTTTAGTTGTTAAATCATAAATAAATTTTTGCCCACTGGCAATTGAAGTGCCGTTATTGACAATGACATTTTTTTCTAAAATAAAAATATCTTGCTTTGGATCATACTGGCCATATTCACCACTTGCGACAAACTCTTTGCTAAAAATTTTTACATTTCCTTTGGCATCAATACGCGTAATCGAAGATTTTTTTTCGTGATTATCTGGAGAAGAAGATTTTTCTTGGTAAAAAACTGTCATTTTATCAGCCACCAAACTACTGTCCTCTTTTTCAACTACTACATTACGTAAAAAATCTATGGTTTGAGATTTTCTCTTGATGTCGATTATGTCGGATCTTATCCTAGTTGGGCCACCACCTTTTAAAGAATCTTCTTCTTTAGTTTGAGTTTCTTTGGTTTGCACTTTTGTGCTAGCCATGGCCTGATTTTTCGCTGTAAAAAATAACATTTCCCAACAAAAAACTATGCAAAAGCTGGGCAAAGCCACCAAAAAAATTGATCTAAAATTTGATTTAAAACGTTTCACTTTTTTTATTTTTGTCGGACTAGCAGTGATTTTTATCATCTTGCAGGCGCCTCAAAATGTTGATTACAAAGGCATCGTCGAATTTAATCGCGATCTTCAAAACTACAATGTCAAATTACAAATTCTTGATGGTAAAGAAAAAAAGATAGCCGAATTTTTTGTGGCTGTTGCTGATACTGAATATAAAAAAATATATGGGCTAATGAATTTAAGCAAACTGCCCCAAGATTATGGCATGCTTTTTCCCTTTTCTAAAAGTCAGATGATTACTATGTGGATGAAAAACACTCAAATTCCACTCGACATGATTTTTATCGATAAAAATCACCTGATAGTCACAATCCGAACCCATGCGGTGCCCTACTCTCTTGATCTTATTTCTTCCGAAAAAGAAGTAAAAAAAGTTCTGGAAATCAATGCTGGCTTGGTTGAAAAGCTTGGCATTAAAGTAGGACAAAAAGTAGAAATCTCTTCAAAATGAAAATTTTTCTCATTGAAAATAAAATCACTGCCAATCTACGTGGCCTTAAAGAAACACCATTTTATCGCTTTTTAACTCACTCCCAAAAGGCCGAATCAAATGTTACAAAAACCGTCGAAGAAATCATTGAAAAAGTCAGAAGAAATGGTGATTCGGCTCTGATTTCCTATTCTAATCAATTTGATAAAACCAATTTTGAAAAAGCTGAAGATTTTTTAGTTAGCGCCAAAGAAATTTCTGCTGCCGAAAAAATTGTGCCAAAAAATGTACAAGAGGCCATAAAAAAGGCTTTTCTACGTGTCAAAAAATACCATCAAAAACAATTACCAAAAGATTTTAATTTTAAAGACCAACAAGGTGTAACGCTTGGAAATATATGGCGCGCCATTGACTCAATTGGAATTTATGTGCCGGGAGGAACTGCTTCTTACCCAAGCTCAGTGATTATGTCTGTTGTCCCTGCACTGGTTGCAGGTGTCAAAAACCTCACTATTTGTGCTCCTTCAAGCGCCGGCAAAATTAACCCAGCAGTTTTATTTGCCGCTAAAATTTGTGGTGTAGAAAAAATTTATAAAATCGGTGGAGCCCAGGCCATTGCGGCTTTAGCTTATGGCACAGAAACAATAGAAAAAGTGGATAAAATTGCCGGGCCAGGAAATGCCTATGTTGCCTGCGCTAAAAAAATTCTCTTTGGTGAAGTTGGAATTGATATGATCGCTGGCCCAACTGATGTAACAATTATCGCTGATGAAAATTGTCGCGCCGATTGGATTGCTGCTGACGCTCTCTCACAACTTGAACATGGTCATGATTCAAAAGCATTTATCATTACTGATGACAAAAATTTTGCCACGCAAATTTCAGAATCAATTGAAGCGCTGATGAAAAATTTGCCCAGAAAAAATATCATCGAAAAATCACTACAAAACTCAGCAATTTTTATAATCAAAAATCTAGATGAGTCCTGCCATATCGCTAATTTCATCGCTCCAGAACATTTAGAAATCGCTACAAAAAACCCCAAGAAATTACTTCCTAAAATCAAAAATGCTGGGGCCGTTTTTCTTGGCAATTATACCCCTGAAAGCATTGGTGATTATATGGCAGGGCCAAGTCATACCTTGCCCACCTCAGCTTCAGCAAAATTCAGTAGTGGCCTTTCGGTTTTTGATTTTTTAAAAAGAATTTCACTTATTTCTTGTAATAAAGATTCCTTCACCAAACTTGCCCAGACCACGTCAGACCTTGCTGAATATGAAGGTCTACAAGCTCATAGCCTGAGCATAAAAATCAGAAAATTATGAAAAACTTCAGAAAATCTTTAATGATGGCATTATCAGTTCTAGTCACTCTAGTTCTGATTTCCTCTTGCACCAAAAAAGAAGAAAAATCCAGCGCTGAAATTTCTTACACCAGAGCAATGAAACTTTTGAAAAACAAAAATTATTCCGAAGCCGCTACTGAATTTGAAAAAATTGATGATGAATTTCCTTTCTCAAAATGGGCTGCCAAAGCACAAACTATGGCGGTTTATGCCAGATATAAAAATGAAGATTATGCCAAACTTTTTGCCGTCACTGATGATTTCTTACGCTTGAACCCAAACAGCGAATATGTGCCCTACATGCTTTATATGAAGGGCTTGGCCTATTATACTCAAATTCCGGATATCGAGAGGGCCCAAGACAACACCCAACAGGCTTCTGCCATTTTCCGCGAGTTGGTTATCCGCTTCTCTGAAACTGATTATGCTGCTGATGCCAGAGAAAAATTGATTTTCATCGATGAGCATCTAGCGGGTGCTAAAATGTCGATAGGACGCTATGAAATCCAAAAGCATAATTATGTAGGTGCGATTGAAAATTTTAATGAAGTTGTTCAGCGTTATCGCCAAACCAAACAGGTGCCAGAAGCACTTTTCCGCTTAAATGAAATTTACCAAAAAATTGGTCTAAAAAAAGAAGCAAAAAAGGCCTTCGATCAACTAACCCAGAGATTTCCACAAAATTATTGGGCAGAGCTTGCTATAAAAAATTCAAGCCATGAATGATATTAAGCTGGGAGCACAACATATTTGGTTGCCTTATACCCAAATGCAGAACCATCTGCCACAGCTGGAAGTTGCCACTGCTAAAGGCGCTAAAATCTTTCTTAATGATGGCAAAGTTTTAATTGATGGCATAAGCTCGTGGTGGAGTGTAGCCCACGGCTATAATCATCCTCACCTTATCAAAGAAATTAGCGCACAGGCAAAAAAACTTTCGCATATAATGCTGGCTGGTTTTGCCAATTCCCAAACCTATAAATTAGCGCATAGATTATGTAAATTCAGCGCTATGGACCATGTTTTTTTCTCTGATTCTGGTTCGGTGGCGGTTGAGGTTGCTATGAAAATGGCCTGGCAATTTCACATTAATTGTGGCCAGAAAGAAAAAATAAAATTTATTTGCTTCAAAAATTCTTATCATGGGGACACTACGGGCGCAATGTCTCTTGCTGATCTAGATTCCGGCATGCACCAAAAACTGGCTGGAGTTTTGTTAAAAAATTTCCGCCTTGATTTGCCACAAAATCAAAATGATTTGAATTCATTCGAAGATTTTGTGAAAAAAAATAAGGAAAGCCTGGCGGGAATTTTTATCGAGCCCCTAATACAGTGTGCAGGCGGCATGCGCTTTCATAGCCCAGAAATTTTGTGCGAAATTTTTAATATTGCCAAAAAACACCAAATAATTTTTATCGCTGATGAATGTGCGGTTGGATTTTATCGTACCGGCAAAAAATTCGCTATTGATCATGCCAATATTAAACCAGATATTTTGATTCTTGGCAAGGCTCTAACAGGCGGTACTATTGGCTTGGCGGCTACTTTAACTTCTGAAGAAATATTCAAAAAATTTTTAGGAAATTCTCTTGATCTTGCCTTGATGCATGGCCCAACTTTCATAGGAAACCCCCTTGCATGCGCTGCTGCCAATGCTTCTCTCGATTTATTTGAGCAAGAAAATTACCAACAAAAAGTTTTGGCACAGGAAAATTTTCTAAAAAAAAATTTGGAAAAATTACGTGGAAGAAAAAATGTTAAAGATGTGCGTGTCCTTGGTGCTGTTGGAGTAGTAGAAATAGAAAATGACTGGGGAAAAATGGTTGACCTAAGAAAAAAATTCATTGAACGCGGAGTTTTCCTGCGCCCTTTTTCTGGCTGCGCTTACATAATGGCTTCTTTAAATATCAAAAAATCAGAATTACAAAAACTTACTGAAAGCTTGTCCCATCTGATTGAATAACGAATAATTTTCCTAAATAAAATAGAAAAAACATAAACCTAACTCGCGAACTTATTAATTCTTATCTCTCCTGCCCTTCCCGTTAGGCATAAAAATTATAAAATTAGAAAAAATTCTTATCCTTTCTATTCTTAAATATTAGCAATGACATTGTCCCTAAAGCTTTTGAGCCTCTAACTAATCTATAGGAAATAGAGTACAAATATGCGATTTGCAGCCCAACAAAAGCGAGATTAAATTGAAACCAGGAACAAAAAATTTTCTCTTAACTACTTATTATACTAATCAAAATTCATCACGATAAGAAACCTTAATTCCCCATTTCTGCCCAAGATATTGCTCAATTGATTTTCTCTCTTCGTCTCTGAGATAATAATTATAAATGATGAGCTCTTCAATATCCTACTTTTACCTAGATAGAAGGCGTACGCGAAGCACCTATTGCAATCTTGCTATTGTAGGAAACGGGTTAGAATTTGTTTGCGGTACATCCAAAGCAGCATCAACGTAAATGCTTTGGGTTCGCGTATTCTTGTCAAAAGTGAAAATAGTATGGATACTACTAGAAGAAAAATCATTCGTAGAGTTTAGTGTAGGTGTAAACAACACGCCCTTCATACCATCAAAAGCCATAGCAGGAAGCCCATTAAAATAATTTTCTTTGTAAATTAGGCGCGTTGTATCGGAAGCTGCAGCAGTGAAATTATTTTTAGATAGAGAATGAGGGTTAAGGTCATAATTAGTCACATAACTTCCATCTGTTTGCTCAGCACTATCAAAACTGTTTTCAGAAGCGCTTTCAATCCAAGTTACTAAACCGCTGATAGATGACATTGGCGAACTTTGGGTTAAAGCTCTTGCAGTGTTCAACCTAATTTGAGTAATGAGTCTACTACCTTTGGTAACACCCGCAATTAAAACTCCAATGATTAGAATTACGATTGAAAGTTCAATTAGGGAGAAGGCTTTTCTTATAAAAGTTAATAACAGCTACAGCGCTTATGGCTCAATTAAAATAAAAATAATTTACGAGCAAAAAAGATCCGCTTTGAGCAAGTCCCAATTTATTCCAAATAAAACCCATCAATCTCTTTTTTATATTTTTCTTCCAAAACATTTCTTTTTAATTTCATCGAAGGCGTAATCTCACCAGTATCGATAGATACTTGGCTCGTAGCAATATAGAATTTTTGAATTTGTTCCCAATGATCGAAATTTTCATTGATTCTTGCGATAATTTTTTCAACGAATTTCTGCAGGATTTCTGACTTTAAAAATTCCTCATCAGTTCCAGAGAAACCAAATTTTTCTTTGAATTTTCCCAATAACTCAAAATCAGGAAAAAGCAAAGCGGAGGTAAATTTTCGGCCTTCAGCTATAAGCAGCGCGCCAAGTAAAAAACCCGCTTCTTGAACCAATTTTTGCTCGATTGGCGTTGGCGCCACATATTTACCATTAGCAGTTTTAAAGAGCTCTTTTTTGCGGCCGATAATTTTTACAAAACCCTGTTCATCAATTTCAGCTAAATCGCCTGTTTTAAACCAACCATCTTCAATAACTTCTGCAGTTTTTTGTGCTTGGTTATGGTAACCCCGCATAATACCAGGGCCCCGCGCAAGCAATTCTTTCTCTGCAGAAACTTTCAATTCTACTCCAGGAAATGCCCTTCCTACAGTGCCTAATTTATTGCCATTGTAACAATTCACGGCAAGCACTGGTGAGGTTTCAGTTAAACCATAACCACAATATAATGTGATACCAATATTTTTATAAAAGCGTTGTAAATCCAATGATAGAGCGGCTCCCCCACAGATCACCATACGCATATTACCACCAAGCGCAGAACGGAATTTTCTATAAATAAGAAAATCAAAAATTTTGTCACAAAAATTTTTTGAAGCTTCTGGATCCTTTACTAGTGCGCGTTTTATAGCTTTTTGTCCAAGGAATTTTTTAAAAAAACCAGCATTTTCTACCCCCTCTTTGATGCGAGCAAAAACTTTTTCAAGAACTCTGGGCACACTGGTCATAAGGCTTGGGCGGAATTCTTTTAGGGAATTTCCAATATTTTTCAAATCATCAACGAAATAAATTGAGACACCGCAACTAATGTAATACATGATCACCATGCGTTCAAAAATATGGGCCAGCGGCAAAAATGATAAAACCACATCTTCAGAGGAAAGAGGAAAAAATTCAGCAGCAGCTTTGATTTGTGAAATAAGATTAGCATGAGTTAGCTCAACACCCTTAGGCTTTCCTGTGCTTCCAGAAGTATAAATTATTGTTGCTAATTCTTGTGGATTTTTAATTTTTAGCAACGAATCAAAATTATATTTTTTTTCTTCTAATGCCTTTTTGCCTAGGGAAATCAAAGCTTCAAAGCCAATCGAATTTTCTTTATTAAATCCGTAAGTAATTATTTTTAATTCAGGATTTCTGTTTCTTATAGCCTCAAAAATTTCCTCTCTATCCGTAAAAATATATTTCACCTGCGCGTCAGAAATTTCGTAAAATAAGTTTTCTTTAGAAATATTATTGAAAATCGGAACCGTGACTGCGCCTGCTAGAATAGTAGCTAAATCGACCATTAACCAAATTGGATTTTGATAAGAAATATTGGCTAAAGTTTCATTTTCGAGCAAACCAATTTCGCGCAAACCACAAGCAAATTGCAGAGATATTTCTAAAAATTCTTGATTGGAAAAAGATTTTAGTTGGCCATTTTCTTTAAAATTAAAGGCATAAGGATTGTTGAAATTAGCGGCTTGAAAGGCTAATAACTCAGGAAGGATTGCAAAATTCTTCATCTAAAAAAGCGTGAGATTAATTGCCAAAGTATTGATAGTTTGCGATGAATTATTTCATGATTTCTAATATAGTCGCGCACTAGCAAATCAATACCTGCCTGCTTTGCGAAGTATAAACAAATCACGATTAAAAACATCAGCGAAAAATAATTAGCCAGAGAATCGAAAAATTGCATTCTTACCACAGAGTCAGAAATTTTGATTTTTTCTACTTTCTTCATTCGTGATTTTGTACCCGGATGTGTTGAAAAAAGTGTAAAATATCCCCCCTCCCCTAACAATGACAGTGCCAGCGCCATGTTACGCCCTCCAAAAGCACGCGCTGATTGACGATCACAACGATATTCAATTGAGCGCGAAATAAAACGACGCAGGAGTTCATATATATTATAAACTACGAAGCGATTAAATGCGGTAATAATAAAATTAAAAACCAGATAAGCCTCTGACACAACGCGCGCTGTAAACCGACCTATACTTGGAATCATCTCGATGAAGCTCACTACTAAGCTAAAAATTTTACGCAAAATGTTGGATACAAAATTAGTGGCCCGCTGATTGGTAATAATTAAGAAAGTTGGAAGAAAATCCTTATTAATCAGATGCGACATTTCATGTCCAATCACGCTTCGCAAAGCATATAAAAAGATTTTTGGATTTGAGCATTCAACCAAATAATGATTGATCAAACCACGTGTTAAAACTATTGCTTTTCCTCCTAAACTACTAACTGCAAAGGCGTTGATTTCGTCAGAATTTTTAATGTAAAGCTTAACGCTTTTTTCGCCGAATTTATTTTTTACTTGGTCAAAAACTTCAGTTAAAAAATCATAATCTTTAATTTTTTCATAACGCATGCAACCTTTAAGAGACGCCCTCACCGAAAATCCGAAAAGAAAATCCAACAGCAAATAAACCAACATAAAAAAACTCACCAGAAATAATAAAACAAAAAAAGCCAATTTTACTTTCTGATAAATGCCATCTTCGATAATCAGGGAATTATTTTTAAAACTGGCAAATGGCAAAACTAAAGCAACCAGCGGCGATGCCAGAATTACCAAATTGAAAGTGGTTACTATGTAAACAAGAACAAGATTAAATGGCTTAGCAAACATTGTTTTAGAAGTTTGGGAGAAAGAGCAATAAAGTTATATTGAAATTTGCGCCCGGCAGAATTACTTAGGGCCTATCAAACTTTCAATCACAACTAACTTTTTTCAAAAAAGAAATGCGCACAGTTCAAATTAAAAATGTTAAAATCGCCAATAATTTACCTTTCACTTTGATTGCCGGGCCCTGTCAAACAGAGTCTCTTGAGCATTCATTGATGATTGCAGGAAAAGTTAAAACCCTGTGCGACAAACTTGGAATTAATTTTATATATAAATCTTCTTTTGATAAAGCTAATCGCTCTAGTATTGGTGGACAACGCGGTGCCGGTCTTGAAAAAACTTTGCCAATTTTTGCCGAAGTAAAAAAACAATTTGACTGCCCCATACTCACCGATGTTCATAATGAAGAACAATGCCGAATTTTAGGTAAAGCTGATGAAGTTGATATCTTGCAAATTCCTGCCTTTTTATGCCGCCAAACTGATTTACTGGAAGCAGCAGCTAAAACCGGCAAAGTTATAAATATTAAAAAGGGACAGTTTTTAGCGCCATGGGATGCAGCAAATATTGTCAAAAAAATGGATCATTTTGGTAATAAAAATGTTCTGTTAACTGAACGTGGTGTAAGTTTCGGCTACAATACTCTAATTTCTGATATGCGCTCTTTACCAATTATGGCTAAAACTGGCTGCCCAGTGGTTTTTGATGCAACCCATTCAGTTCAGCAGCCTGGTGGGCTTGGCGGTGCCAGTGGTGGTCAAAGAGAATTTGTAGAAACTTTAGCCACAGCCGCAGTCGCCGTTGGTGTTGCCGCCATATTTATGGAAGTACATCAGGACCCAGATAATGCCCCTTCCGACGGCCCCTGCATGCTTCGTTTAGATAGTCTGGAAAAGCTTTTAATCAAATTAAAGAAACTAGACGAAATTGCAAAAATATGAAAAAACCGCATCACATTCTAGTTGTCGATGACGACACTCGCCTGCGCATGTTGCTAGGGCGCTTCCTGGAAGAAAATGGCTTCACTACTTCTCTTGCTAAAGATGCATCTGAAGCAAAAAGCTTAATGCAAAATACCCCCTTCGACCTACTAATTGTTGATGTAATGATGCCAAATGAAAATGGCATTGATTTCACCGCTTCTGTGCGCCAACACTCTTATATCCCAATCATAATGCTTACTGCACGCGGGGGATTTGACGATCGCATTAAAGGCCTTGAAGCAGGCGCCGATGATTATTTGCAAAAGCCTTTCGAACCTAAAGAATTGCTATTACGTATTAATAATATTTTGAAGCGTATAAAGCCTGCGGATGACGAAAATATTTGCCGCTTCGGTGAATTTAGCTTTAATCTGGCCGAATCGCGCTTAAAGAAAGGCAATGAATTTGTTCATATCACGGAAAGCGAGGCAAAAATTTTAAACATTCTGTGCAAAGAAAAAGGTAATGCAGTAGGCCGAGAAAAACTTTCCTCCCTTTGTGGCGGAATTGATGATAGAAGCATTGACGTACAAATCACCAGATTAAGAAGAAAAATTGAAGAGAGTCCGAAACAACCTAAATATCTACAAACAGTTAGAAATCACGGTTATGTGCTTTATGGCTAGAGCTTAATTGGATCTGCTTTATTCACTATATACCGCCTGCCGCTCTCACGAATGGCCTTTTATTTAGTAAAAATCTAAACAGGTGAAGCGATTACGAATGAATTTTGCATGTTCAACGCAGGCTTGATATTGCTGGTTGGAAAGGCCAAGTGACTTTACCGATATTTTGATTTTAAAGTGAGACAAAAGTTTTTTTAGATGCGCCTCATCAAAATAAATTTCTTGTAATTTTTTCTGCAGCAAAGGCGTAATTGGCTTGGCTTTACTCATCAGGGAAGTTTTTTGTTTATATTCTTTTTCACATTCAACAGCTACCTTTTTTCCGAAGAATTTCTCTAATTTTTTATTAAAATCATCTTTTGTAAGGTTGGTTTTAATATTAAGATTTCTACCATCGCCTTTACTTACAAAAGATTCCAGCCACTCTTTTTGCAATCGTGCCGCGGTTAATGTGGTCACCGCTATAACTTCGCCATGCAATTTTTTTGCAGCAATTTTGGGATATTTCATTTCAATCGTATGAGCAATTAAATGCTCAGATTGGCTAGCAGGATAAGAGCCTCCAGCAATTGTCATTCCCTTGCCAGAGAGTAATAAAATTTCGATCAGTAATTTTAAGAACTCTTCATCATAAATAGAAAATTTGCCAAAATTTTTTACAAAAAAATCCATCTTTTTGCGCAGCATTGTGAAGGGTTTTTTATCAAATTTTGTACCTAAAATTTTGTGCGATAAATACCAATCAAACCAACAAGAATAAAAACACATAATATCGCCAATACCAGCCTTTGTAAGCTGCACAGGCGCTGTTTTCAAAATTCCTAAATCACAAAAAACGGCCACCGGCAAAGTTGCCGGTAAAGTTTTTTTATGACCAGAAATTTTTATTGAAGCATTTCTTGATAGATAACCATTCATCGAAGCAGCAGAAGCAAAAATTGCATAAGGAATGTTTTTTTGTGCCGAAGTAAATTTACAAAGATCGTTTATAGTGCCGCTTCCAAGGCATAAAATATAATTAAAATTTTGTGCTGCTTTTAAAATTTTCTGCAAATTTTTTTCATCTGCGTGGGGGGTTTTTAACAGTAAAATTTTGCCGATTTTTTTAACAAAATTTTTCTCAAAAAAATTTTTACAATTTTTCCAAATTTTTTCGTCACTTACAAATAAAGTTTCTTTGCTTTCAAAGCCCAGATCAAAAATTATCTGACCCGCCGAAACAGCAAGTCCGTGGGCAATTTTGGTATTTTTTAACATGAAAAATCTTGTCAGATAAAATTTGGTTTTTAAGGTGCTTTACCTTCTTACGAATTCTTGCCGCAACCATCTGGTAAATCAAATTCAAATTTTAAAATGGAACATTTTCAACTATTCCTGCTTATTTTGCAGGTGGTCATTGCTGTGATTTTGATCATTTTAGTTTTGCTACAAAAATCCGACGGTGATTCTTTAAGCGGCATCGGCGGCGGCTCAGGAGGCCTTAAATCCGTGATTTCTAGTAAGGCTTCTGCTAATATTCTAAGCAAAGCTACTATGGTTTTAATCGCATTTTTTATGCTTAATTGCCTGGTTTTAGCCTCTCTTTCCAATGCTACTAACAAAGCTATTGAGAAAGATTTGAATAAAATCATCGAGCAAGAAGAAAATTCTTCCGGTGATAAAACCCCTACACATCCTAGCGCGCCAACCGCCCCACCTGTTAAATAATCTATTTAAGAAATGAAAGTTACAGCTTTAAACCAAACCCATCGCATCCAGGGTGCAAAAATGGTTGAATTTGCCGGCTATGATATGCCTGTGCAATATTCGGATGGAATGCTAAAAGAGCATGAATGGGTGCGCTCAGGCAATGTTGGCATTTTTGACGTTTCCCATATGGGACAATTCATAATAGAAGGGGCAGAAGTAGCAAAATTTTTGTCTTATATTACTCCAACTAACTTTTCTTTAAGCACGCCCTCTCTTGCTAAGTATACGGTTTTAACCAATCCAGAGGGTGGAATTATTGACGATTTAATTATTACAAAATTAAGCGAGACAAAATTTTTCATCGTGCTCAATGCAGGCTGCAAAGAAAAAGACGCTAATTGGGTTCGCAAAAATTTACCTTCAAATATTTCATTTACTGAGCTCTCTGACTGCGCTCTAATCGCGGTTCAAGGGGATAAAGCAGAAAAAGTTCTGAACCAATTTTTAAAAGAAGGCAATTTGACCGAACTTGCTTATATGCATATTGGCACTTTCACACTAAAAAATGGTGAAGAAGTTTTTATCAGCCGCACTGGTTATACAGGTGAAGATGGATTTGAAGTCAGCATTAAAAATTCTGCCGCAACACAATTTTGGCTTGATTTATCGGCTGCTCCAGAAGTGAAGCCAATTGGCTTAGGCGCGCGTGACTCTTTACGGTTAGAAATGGGCTATCCACTTTATGGCCATGATCTTGATGAGACCACTTCCCCAATTGAAGCCGGGCTTGGATGGGTGGTTAGTAAAAGCAATACTAACTTCATCGGAGCAGATCGCGTTTTAAAAGAAAAAGCTGAAGGAGTTAAGCGCAAAAGAATAGGCATAAAATTACTTGATCGAGGAATTGCACGCGAAGGAACAGAAATAAGAAAAGATGGCAAAAAAATTGGCGTTCTAAGCTCTGGAGGCTTTTCACCAAATTTAAAAGTTTCAATCGGACAAGGCTATTTCGACACTTCTCTAGTAAAAATTGGAGACGAGGTTTCAGCCATCGTTCGTGAACGCGAAATCCCAGCAATTTTAACTTCCCCAGTTTTTGTTGAGGCAAAAACAAAATCGGCAAAAAAATAATTTATAATATTAACCATTATAGATCTTCTCATAATGGCATAGGAACAACCTTGGATACTATCAGGATTGTCCCTTGCCCTATGAAGTGATCTATTAACCAAAATAATTAACGGAGAAAAAATGAAATTTACTAAAGATCACGAATGGATTAAACTTGAAGGCGATATCGCTACAATCGGCATCACTGACTATGCTGCTGAAGCCTTGGGCGAGTTGGTTTATGTTGAGCTTCCAAAAGTTGGTAACAAATATAACAAACATGATGCTTTCGCTGTAGTAGAATCATCAAAATCAGCTAGCGATGTTTATATCCCAGTTGCCGGCGAAGTAATTGAAATTAATGAAGCATTGAACTCTTCACCTGAATTAGTGAACAATTCTTCTTATGAAGATGGTTGGATAGCAAAAGTAAAAATCAGCAATAAAGATGATCTTTCTGAGGCTATGGATAAAGCTTCTTATAAGAAATATTTGGCTGAAAAATAGACTGCTCATTCTTCATTCCTAATAATCTATTTATTACTTCGGATTCTTAGCAAAGCCGGTTTGCTTAATATTAGGAAGTCGTCATTCGATCTAATCATTCTTTCGTAAGAAAAAGTGATTAGATCGAAAAATATTTAAGTATTATAAAACTATCAGAATTTTGCGTGAACCAGCTAGGATCGCCAATTATCTTTGATAAAATTTATTCAAAAAACCATCCATCCTGCCTTCTAGCAGCTCTGTGATTAGCTCTGCTGATTTTTCATTAACCTCTTCCACCGTAACAATTTCTTCTCTAGTGAATTTTCCAAGGACATAATCCGAGGTGGCGAAAGCTTTATTTTCTGGGCGCCCTATTCCTAAACGTAAGCGCATATAATGTTTTCCGATAGTTTCATCTATTGATTTTAGGCCATTGTGACCAGCATTACCACCACCAATTTTTACTCTCACTTTTCCTAAAGGCAGATCCAAATCATCATGAAAAACTAAAATATTTCTAGGATCGATTTTAAAAAAACTAGCTGCCTCAAGAACAGCATGTCCTGAGCGATTCATAAAAGTTTGCGGTTTAAGGGCGATAATTTTTTCATCATTAATTTCTCCAACAAAAACTTCACTTCTAAATTTTTTGGATTGAGGCTCCAGGTCGTATTTATCAATGATTTCATCCAATAAAAGAAAGCCGAAATTGTGACGTGTAACTTCGTATTCACGCCCAATATTTCCAAGACCAACCAATAAATGCATATTGAAAAATGCTTTAAATTTTTTAAAAAATTCTAATAATTCTACATTCAATTTTCCTATAAAATCTTCCCATGCAAAGAAATTTTTTCGCTGAATTCTTAATGCTATTTTTTTGCATCATCATTGCTTGCACCAAAGCACCTATAGAAGATCCTTTTATTCTTTCCAATTCGCTAAGAATTCGCCAAGTTGAGCGGCAAGATCATAATGCTTGCGCTTTTTTAAAGCTTTCTTTTGATCAAACTGATAATGTCAAGAGCGCTCTCTACTGGCGCTGTCGGCTGTCCTTTGCTAAATATAGATTATACACAGAAATCAGCACACCTGAACAAGAAGAGCACAATAAGGAAATCAGCGACTTAATTACTAAAATTTCTCTAAAAGTTTCTGAAACACCAGAAGCTGTATTGGCCAACGAAAATAAAAAAATGGACAATCGCCAGCATAGACAATGTCTGGCCATGGGTTTTGAAATTGAAACTGACGATCAAGCAAAAATTGATGATTATTTTGCCTGCCGCAAAGCCTTAATAGAAGATCAACAGCTGATGCCGCCTTACGCCAATGATGAATATCTCGATTACCCTAACCGTTCTTATAATATTGGTTTTGTCATTGATCAGAAAATTGAAGAGAGAATTAAAATTTATAATGAGGCACGAAAAAAATATCCCATCTGCGTAAAATTTAATCTTTATGATGTGAATTTCAAAAGGTGTACCGTCGCGCAGGATGAATCACGCCAATGCTTCAGCGAAATTGGCCTTAAAAAATTCAAGCGCGAAGGCGAAGAAAAAATTGCCTGCCAAAAACAAGCCTATATCAGATTTCCTGATGAGATGCTGAAAGATGAAAGCAAAAAAAAGGCTGAAATAGAAAGGATGAAAGCCAATTCTGATTATTACAACCAATATAGCTTCGCTTCAATTGGCATTAATGATACAGGAATTTTTGAGAGCGATGAAAAAAGAGCAGAAAGGGAAAAAATGGAAAAGCAGCAGAAGAATGAAAACATAAACTCCAAAAAAGGGCTTTATAGTAAATATGAGCTCACCCAGCTACGTCAAAAATATATTTTTTCCTGTCAAAAAGAAGCTGAATCAAAGATTAATGAATATGTAGATTCGCTAAAGAACCAATGCCAAGAATTGGTCAATTTTGAGATTGTGGGAGAATGACAGAATTGTTCCTGCACACACGCATAAGGGTAGCCTAAGATAAAGAGGCAATATATATGGAATGGTGGCCGAGCGATTTGAAGACAGGTATCTTAAACTTAGCCTATTAAGCTTAAATCACCGCCATAAATCTGAGCAATTCAGTAATTATTTTAGCATTTTTATAACTTGAGAGAATATCAAACAATCCGTGAGCCTGATAGCTTAATGAAATAAAATTTCTACACTGCGACTAATTCCTACGAGCCCCTTAACATAGCATTTCATCGAAGCAGGAAAAAGAAATCTTTTAGAAAGAAAATTTCAAGAAAACCTATAACAGCAAAAAACTGCGGTCCCTTTAATTGTTTTAGCACCCGTCGTGATAAGATTTGTGATCTCAATTACCGATTTACTGCGACATCACCAGCATCTTTCTTAAAGGAGCTTCAGCCTTGATACGAAGGGCTTCATCCAGATTTATCTCACCACCAAAAGGCGATTCATTTCTATATTTCATCACCAAATAAAGCTTTTCCAAAGTGTTTAATTGCATAAAGGGGCAAGTGCTGCAAAGCGTACAACCAGCTTTGTCAACAAAGGGGCAATCATAAAATTTTCCGGTAGGATTTTTTTTGCGCATTTGATGAATTATATGAGGCTCAGTCAGAACAATAAATTCGCCCCCCTGATTTTCTTCGGTAAATTTCAACATTGAGGAAGTTGAGCCAATATGAATCGCATGCGCAAGCAGGTTTTGAGGGCATTCCGGGTGAGCAATGACTTTTGCTTGCGGATGGTTGGCTATTAGTTTCACCAATTCTTTTTCACTAAATTGTTCGTGAACTATACAGCTGCCCTGCCATAACAACATTTTTCGCCCTGTAATTTTTTCCAGATAGCGCCCCAAATGCTGATCCGGTGCAAAAATAATTTCTTTATCGGCCGGAATTTGTTCGATGATTTTTTTGGCATTTGAAGAAGTAACGATGATATCCGACATCGCCTTAATTTCAGCGGAGCAATTGATGTAAGTAACCACCAAGGCATCTGGATGTTGTTTTTTAAATTCAGCAAAATCATGCGGTTTACAAGAATCTTCCAAACTGCATCCAGCCTTTAAATCTGGGATCAGAACTCTTTTTTGTGGGGAAAGGATTTTTGCCACTTCGGCCATAAATTTTACGCCACAAAATACAATTTCGTCAGCCCCGGTGGCTACTGCATTACGCGATAAATCAAGCGAATCGCCAACAAAATCGGCAACATCTTGAATTTCCGCATCCTGATAAAAATGAGCAAGGATTACGGCGTTTTGCTGTTTTTTTAGTTTAAGAATTTCTTCTTCTAGATTAGCGGGAATTTGGTACATGTTTAAAAAGATATTTTAGCTCAAACCAACAATTTCAAAAACTTCCTTTTTAGTTTTAGCAGCTATTTCTTTCGCTACTTTTTTTCCATCGTTTAGAACCTGTTTTACATAAGATTGGTCTTGCTTGAAGCGATTTAGATTTTCTTGAATTGGGCGGAGTTTTTCAATTAAATTTTCGGCCAAATCTGTTTTAAATTTGCCATAGCCGCTGGTTTCATAT